>NZ_JAHXBV010000020.1:0-176960 GCF_019915905.1 Halomonas sp. ANAO-440
ACTTCCACCGAGTTGTATGCACGCCTTCACGGGCGCACTTGGAGCGCTGCTCTGCATCGCGACTGGCGCCAGCAGGCGCCTTGGCGGAGGCGGCAACGGCAGTGGTTATCGGCAAGCACCGGCAACACCGCCGGGAGGCCTTCGGCCTCCAGTCGCGAGCTGAAGCTTCCTCCAACAGCGGCGTGGCATCGTCGGTGGGTAGAATCGCTGTTGGAGCGCTGCTCTGCATCGCGACTGGCGCCGTCAGGCGCCTTGGCGGAGGCCGCAGTGTTATCCCCAACGCTGGGCTACGGCTTGCCTTCCTGCTCCGGAAACCTGAGCGGCGTCAGGCTCTTCTTCACCGCCTTGAGCTGCTCGGCGAGCCTGGGGCCACGGGTCTTGGCCACCCCGACCGCCAGCACGTCGACCAGCACCAGGTGGGCGATGCGCGAGCTCATCGGGGTGTATATCTCGGTGTCCTCATGGACGTCGATATAAAGCGGCAGCGTCACCTCCTCGGAGAGCGGCGAACCGCTGGGGCAAAGGCCAATCACCGTGGCACCCGCCTCGCGGGCCAGGCGCACGCTGGCGACCAACGCCCGGGTCCGGCCGGTCTGGGAGATCGCCACGACGACATCTCCCTCCTTGAGGGTCACCGCCGACATGTTCTGCATGTGCGGATCGGCGTAGGCGGCGGTAGATATCTGCAGACGAAAGAACTTGTGCTGGGCATCGAAGGCAACCGCACCGGATGCACCGAAGCCATAGAACTCCACCCGGTTGGCCATGGCCAACGCCTGGATCGCCCGGCTCAAGGCTTCGTTATCCAGTCGATCACGCACAGAGAGCAAGGTGCCCACGGTGGAATCGAAGATGCTCTGGGAGAATTCGGCTACCGAATCGTCGTCGTTCATGGAGAACTGGGCGAACTGGCTTCCTGAAGCCAGCATCTGCGCAAGCTTGAGCTTGAAGTCCTGAAAGCCATTGCAACCGAGCGCCCGGCAAAAGCGCACCACGGTCGGCTCGCTGACCTTGGCCTCGGTAGCCAGATCGACGATGCGCATGTGGATGACTTCATCTGGATTGCGCAGGACATAGCGCGCCACCTTCTGCTCGGAGCGGCGAAAGTGCTCCATGCGGCGTCTCATTTCATCGAACAGGGCGCGGCTCACGCTGAACTCCTTGGTTGGCAGTCGCAGGGTTCAGTATGCCCCATCACGAAGGCGATATGGAATTTCGCCCTCCTGCGTGAAATGACCCACTTAGTCATCATCCTGTCAAGTAGGGTATAGTAGAAAAGCTTGGCCGCCATCTAGCAGGGTGACGGCATGCCGACAACCGTAGGCAAGAAGAGACGATAAAGAAGAAGAGGGAGAGTCGATCATGAGCAAGATCGAACGCGTAACTTCCGTCAAGAGTGAGCTTCTCGACATCTTCATGAGCTTGAAAGTCGCCGAACACGAGAAACGCTCACGCACCGCCGCTCAGCGCAATTTGCGGGCGCGCCGCGGCATCGAGCTGCACAACGAATTCAAGGAGCTGGAGCGAAATATCGCCGATCTGGCCGAAGACGAAAAGCATTGACGACGGCCGCCTGCCGGCGGCCGTCCAAGGCAGTCACTCAAGCCCCGTCTGGCGGGGCTCAGGGACCTGTCACCCCAGCAAGCTGTTGACAAACACCAGGATCACGCCCAGCGGCGCAATATAGCGCGCCACCACAAACCAGAGCGTCTCGCTGCCGGCGCTCAGGTTCAACTCCGCGGCAACGCTCTTTCGATCCAGGCACCAGGCCACGAAGACGATGGCGCCAAGACCGGTCAGCGGCAGCAGGATCGTGCTGGTGAAGGTATCCAGCAGGTCGAAGACATTGAGGCCGAAGATCAGGAACTCGTCCCAGACGTTGAACGACATCAATGCCGCGATACCCAGCGCCCAGACCGCAGCGCCGCCGGCAAGCGTGGCCATCACCCGGGTCAGGGGCGATCGCTCTTCGACGAACTCCACCACCGGCTCCAGCAGTGAAATCGCAGAAGTCAGGGCGGCGAAGGTCAGCAGCAGGAAGAACATCAGCCCGAGGATCATGCCACCGGTCATGTTGCCGAAGGCCAGGGGCAGGGTGACGAAGATCAGCCCCGGCCCTTCCCCGGCGCTGAGGCCGTTGGCAAAGACGATGGGGAAGATAGCCAGCCCCGCCAGCAGTGCGATCACGGTATCGAGAATAATCACCGTACGCGCCGTGCCGAGCAGGTTGACGTCCTCACCCAGGTAGGAGCCGTAGGCCATCATGATGCCCATCCCCAACGACAGGGTGAAGAAGGCCTGACCCATGGCGGCCAAAACGATATCGCCACTCAAGGCGCCCCAGTCAGGGCGGAACATGAAGGCCAGCGCCTCACCGAAGTGCCCCGTGGTCATGCCATAGCCCACCAGCACGATCATCAATACCACCAGCGCCGGCATCAGCGTGCGCACGGCCCCTTCCAGGCCCTTGGTCACACCGCGAGCAACGATCCATATCACCAGAGCCATGAAGGCGGTATGCCAAAGCAGCAGCACGCCGGGACTACCCAGCAGCCCACCGAAGATAGCACCGACACTGTCGGCATCCTGGCCGGTGAAAGTGCCGGTCACGGAGTTGAGGGTGTAGTAGAGAGACCAGCCACCAATGACGCTGTAGAAGGAGAGGATCAGGAAGGCGGCCAAGACACCGCTGACGCCGACCAGTGCCCAGGCCCTGGTTTGACCACTGCTGGACGCCAGTTTCAGCATGGCATTGACGGGGTTGTTCTGGCCACGCCGCCCGATCATCCATTCGGCGACGAGTATCGGTAGACCAATCACCGCGACACAGGCCAGATATACCAATACGAAGGCGGCGCCGCCGCTCTCTCCCACCATGTAGGAAAACCGCCAGATATTGCCCAGCCCCACTGCAGAGCCGGCAGCGGCTAGCACGAAGGTCATCTTCGACGACCACTGTGCGTGGACGAGTTTCGACATGAATCACCTATTATTGTACATGCGAGCGTTGGATGAGGTTATTGATATGCAACAAGACAAAAAACCAGTTTGAATGAGGTATTTTTGCCATTTAATCGGTAAATTTATCCGATAAATGGCCTGATGGCCAGTGATTGACCAATCCGATGCGGCTCTTCGGCAGTGATCGGGGCGAGTCGAACCTGCCATTTCCAGCGTGGCACGCCGGTGGTGAAGAGAAGGTAGGAGAGGCTGGTCATGCATGGAGGGTAGGCGCCACGGTGAGACGCCACGAATAGGTGCCGAAAGGACAAGAGAAAATAGAGTTTTCCCCCGTTTTATCCACAAGATGCATCGCTCTATTTTGAGTGTGGATTGGTGTCCGATAACCGCCTGATTGCACCAACGGGCGGTGTGATACGGAAGCTGCCCCCCGTGTAAAACGCGTGTAATGGGCCTTTCAGCGCTTCCGCCGCGCTAGTGGCACAAGCAGGTGGGGTTGAAGAGTCATGAGAACAGCGGACGAGGAGCGAGCCGTGTGGGACTACCCATCAATAGTTATCAACAGGCGCCATGACGGCACTCAAATGGCTCGCTGGGCAAAATCCGGATACAGTTCAGACATATCTGCATTTTTTCTGTAACAAAAAGAAGAGGCAGCGCCCCTCGCCTGGTGGCAGCATGGCCCTTCCGCGCCGTGGGGAGCATCAACCGGAGGCGTCAGTCTGGGAACAGTGGTGAATCATGGGAAAGAATCTAAACCTTGTTCTGTTCGAGCGCATCAATGCCGCTCCGGATAGCCAACCAGAATGGCTGATGATGGCCGAGATCTGTGCGGTCTATCTGATCTGGTTCATCCCTGCACTCTTGGTAATTGGCTGGCTGCGCGGCAGCGACCGGCTCAAGCAGCCCCTCCTCGAAGCCTTTATCGCCACGATGCTCGCCCTGGCGGCCAGCTGGTTGATCGGCTATCTGTGGCCCACGCCCAGACCTTTCATGGTGCCGCTAGGGCAGCATTTTCTCGATCATTCGCCAACCCCCGCCTTCCCCAGCAACCATATGACGATCATGCTGACCATGGCCTTCAGCCTCATGCTGCACGCGAAGACCCGGCGTATTGGTCGCTACCTGCTTCTCCTGGCTCTGCCCGTGGCCTGGGCGCGAGTATTCCTCGGCGTTCACTTCCCCCAGGACATGCTGGGCGCCACCCTGCTGGCCGCGGCCATGGCACTGCTGGTAGGAGCCAGCCGCAACTGGCTGATACTGCCCTTCTATCACCATGTGGCGAGACGACTCTATCATCTGCTTTTTGCACCGCTGATAGCCCGGGGCTGGGTACAGCGCTGAGCCCGATGCGGGCTCAGCGCCATCCCGGGGCTACTTCACGGGCTACTCGACGGTAACCGACTTGGCCAGGTTACGCGGCTGGTCGACGTCGGTGCCTTTGAGTACCGCCACGTGGTAGCTCAGCAGCTGCAGCGGAATGGTATAGAGAATCGGTGCCAGGGCATCATGCACATGGGGCAGCCTGAGCACACGTATGCCCTCTTCCTCTTCCAGCCCCACCGCTTCGTCGGCAAAGACGAACAGCTCGCCGCCACGGGCTCGCACTTCCTGAAGATTGGACTTCAACTTGTCGAGCAGTTCGTCGTTGGGCGCCACCGAGATCACCGGCATCTCGCTATCCACCAGGGCAAGGGGCCCGTGCTTGAGCTCACCGGCGGGATAGGCCTCGGCATGGATATAGGAGATCTCCTTGAGCTTCAGGGCGCCTTCCAGTGCAATGGGGAAATGCACGCCCCGGCCAAGAAAGAGCGCATGATTCTTCTCGGCAAAGGCCATCGACAGCGTCTCGATCTCGCCATCCAGTTTCAACACCTGCGACACCAGCCGCGGCAGGCCGCGCAGCCCGGCCACCAGCTCTGACTGAAGCTCGGAGGAAAGCCCCTTGATCCGGCCCAGGGCCAGGGTCAACAGCATCAGACCGGTGAGCTGGGTGGTGAACGCCTTGGTCGAGGCCACGCCGATCTCGGGGCCGGCCTGGGTCATCAGGGTCAGATCGGATTCACGCACCAGCGAACTGCCCGGCACGTTACAGATCGCCAGGCTGCCCAGATAGCCCTGCTCGCGGGCAAAGCGCAGCGCGGCCAGGGTGTCGGCGGTCTCGCCGGACTGTGACAGCGTCACGAAGAGGGTCCCTTCGGGCACGACCACCGTCCGGTAACGATACTCGGAGGCCACCTCGACCTGGGCCGGAATCCCGGCATAGCGCTCCAGCCAATAGCGCGCCACCATCCCGGCATGGTAGCTGGTACCACAGGCCACGATATGGATCTGCCGGACACGCGCGAACAGCGCTTCGGCTCCGGGTCCGAAACTCTCCACCAGTACCGACTTGTCGCCCAGCCGGCCTTCCAGCGCCGCGGCGATCACCGACGGCTGCTCGAATATCTCCTTCTGCATGAAGTGGCGGTAGTCACCCTTGCTGGCGGCGCCATCGGCGTGTTCGAACGTCTGGATCTCCCGCGCGGCCGGCCGTCCGGCTTCATCGACGACCTCTACGTGGCCACCCTCGGAAAGGCGAACGACATCGCCCTCCTGCAGATAGATGAAGCGGTCGGTGACCTGCAGCAGGGCCAGCGGGTCGGACCCCAGGAAGGCCTCGTCGATACCCACCCCCACCACCAGAGGACTGCCTTTGCGCGCGCCGACGATGACGTCGGGCTCATCGGCATGTACTACGGCCAGGGCATAGGCGCCTTCCAGCCGCTTCAGCACCCGCTGAACCGATGCCAGCAGGCCGTCGCCAAGACGATACTCACGCTCCAGCAGGTGGGCCACCACTTCGGTATCGGTCTGCGACGCGAAGACATAGCCGGCGTCCTTGAGCTCGTGTCGCAGCACCTCGTGGTTCTCGATGATGCCGTTATGCACCACCGCCAGCCGATCCCCCGAGGCGTGCGGGTGTGCATTGGCCTCACTGGGCTTGCCGTGGGTGGCCCAGCGGGTGTGAGCGATGCCACAGTGACCGGGCAGCGGTTCGGCGACAAGCCGCTGTTCCAGTGCGGCTACCTTGCCCAGCGCCCGGCAGCGCTGCAGCCCCGCCGAGGCAAGCACTGCCATGCCGGCCGAGTCGTAGCCGCGATACTCCAGGCGCCGCAGCCCCTCGAGCAAGATATTCTGCACATTGCGCTGGGCAACGGCGCCAACGATTCCACACATCGCGCTCTCCTCAGTAATCCTTTGCCTTGGTGGGCCGCGGCCAGTCCGCCTTGGCGATCTGCCGGCCTCGGGAGACCGCCAGCGCATGGTCGGCCACGTCCTTGCTGATCGTCGACCCCGCCCCCACGGTGGCACCACGACCCACGCTAAGCGGGGCCACCAGGGCGGTATTGGAGCCGATGAAAGCACCATCGCCGATCTCGGTGCGATGCTTGTTGGCGCCGTCGTAATTGCAGGTGATGGTACCGGCACCGACGTTGACGTTGCGGCCCAGTCGAGCGTCTCCCACATAGCTCAGGTGGTTGATCTTGCTATCCTCGCCCACCTCGACGTTCTTGGTCTCGACGAAATTGCCCACCTTGGCACCCACCGCCAGACGCGAACCGGGGCGCAGCCGGGCGAAGGGTCCGATACGGTTGCGGCCGGCGATCACGGCCCCATCGATGACACTATGGGCCTCGATCACCGATTCGGCACCGATATGGCTGTCGCGAATCACGCAGTGGGGGCCAATGCGAACACCTTCTCCGAGCTCGACCTCGCCCTCGAAGACACAGCCCACGTCGATCTCCACGTCGTGGCCGCAGGTCAGACGACCGCGCACATCGAGCCGCGCCGGATCGAGCAGGGCCACGCCCTGGAGCATCAGCTGCTCGGCGATGCGGGCCTGGTGTGCGCGCTCGAGCCGCGACATCTGCAGGCGGTTGTTGACTCCTTCCACCTCCAGCGGGTCGTCGGGCTGTGCGGTGGCGATCGCCACACCGTCGGCCGCCGCCATGGCGATGACATCGGTCAGGTAATACTCGCCCTGGGCGTTGTCGGCAGAGAGCCGCGGCAACCAGCGGCGCAGCTGGGCGGCGGTCATGGCCATGATACCGGTATTGCATTCGCGCACCGCCAGCTCCCCCTCGCTGGCATCCTTCTGCTCGACAATTGCCACGACCTCACCAGCATCGTTGCGCAGGATGCGTCCATAGCCATTGGGATCGTCAAGGGTCACGGTAAGCAGGCCCATGCGTGACTCGGTGACCTGATCGAGCAGTGCCGACAGGGTCTCGCGACGAATCAGCGGCACGTCGCCATAAAGCACCAGTACCTTGCCCTGGCCGAGGCCATCGAGCGCCTGGGCCACCGCATGGCCAGTGCCCTTCTGCTCCGCCTGCAGCGCCAAGCGTATCGGATACTCGCCGAGTGCCTGACGCACCCGGTCCGCCCCGTGACCGACCACGACATGCATCCGGTCTGCCTCGAGTCGCCGGGCGGTATCGAGGACATGAGACACCATCGGCTTGCCAGCCAGGCGGTGCAGTACCTTGGGCAGCTGCGAGCGCATTCGCGTCCCTTGCCCGGCGGCCAGAATCACCACGTCGAGGCTCATCTTGACTCCTTTTCCTTGGTTTATTGCGTGTCACGATAGTGTAACCGCCGACAGCTTCCGGTGCCGCCCGGTTTGCCTTTCAGCGAACCTCGATCTCCAATTCATCCATCTTCGACTGGCCAAAGTGGTCAGCAAAGGCAGGCGTGGCCACGCTGGCCCAGCCGTTCTCCTCACGGATCAGCATCAATACCTTGAGATCCTGGTTCCGAGCCAGCGCCAGGCCCTCTTCGTCGCCCAGTACCATCAGCGCGGTTGCCCAGGCATCCGCCCAGGCGTTGGAAGGATGCGCAACGGTGACCGATGCCAGGCGATGGTCGATGGGCCGTCCGGATCGCGGATCGAGAGTATGCGAGTAGCGCCGTCCCTCCTCCTCGAAGTAGTTGCGGTAGTCACCCGAGGTAGCCACCGAGATCGTCTCCAGCGGCAGGATATGCTGCGCCTCCTGGCGATCGTCCAGCGGCGCCTCGATACCGATACGCCAGGGCTGGCTCTCGGTATCGCGGTAGCCACGCACGATCAGGTCGCCGCCAAGGTTGACCAGGTAATGTTCGATGCCCTGGCCATCCAGATAGGCCCCCACCCGATCGGTGCCATGCCCCTTGGCCACCCCACCGAGATCCACCAAGACATCTCGCAGTCGCCGTGCCTGCAGGCCGTTCTCGTCAATCTCGATGCTGTCAGGCCCCACCTCGGCCAGGCGTTCGTTCAGCGTTACTTCATCCGGTACCTGCCGGGGGCGCGCCTCGGAGCCGAAGCTCCAAAGGTTGACCAGCCCGCCGATCGTTACATCGAAGGCACCGCCGCTGGCTTCGGCCACCGATTGGCTTATTGCAAGCACCTCGATCAGTTCATCGGAGAGCGGTTGCCACTCCCCCACCGGCGACTGGTTGAAGGCCATCAGTTCCGAATCGTCTCGGTAGATCGACATGGCGGCATCCACATCCTCGAGCACCTCGACCAATCCCTCCTCGAGCCGCTGAGCCTCTCCCTGAGTCAGGGCGTCGGCGATCGTAACCTGATAGAAGGAGCCGAAAATGGCACCTTCGAGCTGCACCGGCGACTCCAGGGGGCGGTCACCTTCCGAGCAGCCCATCAACAGCAGTAGCGCCGCAGAGGCAAGAAGGGGGGAAAGTCGGCTCATGATGATGAAGCTCTCCTCGAGAACAGCTGTGTTTCGCCTTGCGGCTACCAGAAGATCCATAGCAGCCAGAGGCCCAGAATGACGCGATAGACCACAAAGGGCTGCATACCGATCCGTTTGATGAACGCCAGAAAGTAATGAATACAGACATAGGCGCTGATACCGGATATTACCGCTCCCACCAGCAAAGCAGAAACCGCAATGGGTTCGGGATCCTGGATCAGTCCGAATATCTCGAGACCACCGGCCAGCACGATAACCGGAATCGACATCAGGAAGGAGAAACGTGCCGCACCCTCCCGGCTCATTCCCAGCAGCAGGGCTGCGGTAATGGTGATACCCGAGCGCGAGGTGCCGGGAATCAGCGCCAGCGCCTGGGCCCCGCCTATCAGGAGTGCATCTTTCAGCGTGAGTTGGTACTCACTTCGCCCCGCACGGCGCTTCCAGTCAGCATAACCCAACAGGAGACCGAAGCCGATCAGGCTCATGCCGATCACCAGCGGGGAACGCATCACGGTTTCGATGGGAGTCTTGAAAATCAGGGCGGCAAGCCCGACGGGGAAGGTGGCCAGCAGCACCCAGCCTGCCAGGCGCCCATCCGTATCCATGCCACGGCCGCGAGCGTAGCTCATCAGGCTCTGGCCCATACGTAACAGATCATGGCGGAAATAGACCACCACCGCCGCCAGGCTACCGATGTGCAGGGCCACATCGAAGGCCAGCCCCTGATCCTCCCACTGGGTCAGCACGGGTACCAGCACCAGGTGGGCGGAGCTGGAGATCGGCAGGAACTCGGTCAATCCCTGAACGAGGGCAAGTATCGCAACCTGAAGCCAATCCATATGGCAGTCTCCTGACTGGAGCGTCGTCAGCAGCGGCGATTGAACCCGCCAGACGCAGGGATGAAACGCTCCAGAGGATACACGCCCGATCGGCGGTTGACACGCCCCCGCCGCTCCGGGAGGCTATGCCTCCCCCTGCCCAGTGCTGACAAAGGAGTCCCCATGGCAGCCGAGATGATCAAGCCAGCCGTCCTGCTCATCGCCATCCCCTTCTCCATTCTGCTGACGGTCATCCTGATCTTCGGGATTCGTTCACTGTGGTTGCGGCACAAGGATGACGAATAGGCAGTAGCTGAAAGTGCTCAAAGTCCTGTCAGGATCGCCGTGGCAATGGTGAAATAGATCACCACGCCGCAGGCATCGATCAGGGTGGTCACCAGTGGCGCCGATGCAGTGGCAGGGTCCACCTTGAAACGCTCCAGCACGAAGGGCAGACACATGCCCAGCAGGCTGCCGAACAGCACGATGGTCACCATGCTCATGGCCACCACCATGGCCACCGCCTCACCGCCGCGCATCACCCCGATGGGGGCAACCGCCACCGCCATGGTCAGGCCCAGCGCACCGGCAACCAATAGCTCACGACCGAGAAGCTTGCTCCAGTCCTTGACACCGACATCGCCGGTGGCCATACCACGCACCATCAGGGTAGCGGCCTGAGCACCGGCGTTACCGCCACTGCCGATCAATAACGGCAGGAAGAAGACCAGCGCCACCTGAGCGGCGATGGTGTCCTCGAAGTAGGCGATGCCGGCGCCGGAGAATAGGTTGGCAAAGACCAGCAGTACCAGCCAGGTCACCCGCTTGCGATAGAGGCTCCATATCGGCACCCGGCTGACACCATCCTCGAGCTGGCCGATGGACATCCCCTTGTGGAAATCCTCGGTGGCCTCGGATTCCGCCACGTCCATGGCGTCATCGTGGGTGACGATGCCCACCAGCCGCTCATCATGGTCGGTGACCGGCATGGCCAGCAGGTCATAACGGGATATCAGTCGGGCGACCTCTTCCTGCTCCTCGTCCACCGAGATGCTGATCACATCCTTGATCATGAGGTCGTCGACCTGGGCTCCAGGCCTGGCAACCATCAGCTGACGCAGCGACATGGTGCCAGCCAGTCGGCCATCCCCGTCAATGATATAGAGCTGATAAACGGTCTCGGCATCCGGTGCGGTCTGCCGCACACGCATCATCGCCTGGGAAACGGTCATGCCACTGGGGATCGCCACGTAATCCGAGGTCATGATCGCCCCGGCAGTACCCTCCTCGTAGCTCGCCAGTCGCTTGAGATCCTCGCGTTCCTGACGCGCCATCCGGCGCAGCAGCGTCTCGCGACGGTCTTCACCCAGCAGGTTGAACAGGTCGACCCGCTCATCCGACCCCATCTCTTCGAGAATCAGCAGCAGCATGTCGTCGGAAATCGCCTCGGCAATCTCCAACTGTTCATCTCCCGGCAGGTAGCCGAGCACGTTGGCCCGGCGCTCGATCGGGAGACAGTCCAGCAATCCCAGCACGAGGGGAAGGTCATCCTCCTCCTCGATGATATCCTCAAGGATCTCCGCCAGGTCGGCGGCACGCAGTTCGGGGAGCAGCTCATCGAGGTGCTCCCTCTGCTCATCCTGCAGTGCCTCCAAAAGGGTATCTTTCTGTTCCTGAAGCGTTTCGTTCAGTGACATGGGCATCTCCTGGCGCAACCATGAAAGTCGATGACTTTCACCTGCTCGGGGCGGATGAGGACGTTTCGGGAGCGACCCGAGGCATGGGCGACATCATAGCAGAGACAAAAACGCCCCTCGAACAGTGTTCGAGGGGCGTTTTACACGGTAAGGGCTCGGTTCAGCCCTTGCCGGCCTTCTTGCGCAGCTGCTGGATGGTGCGCAGCTGGGCCACGGCTTCAGCGAGTTCAGCCGCAGCGCGGGTGTAATCCAGCTCAGACGACTTGTCGTTGAACGCCTTCAGCGCATGCTGACGGGCTTCCTCGGCGGCGGCCTCATCGAGGTCACCGGCCCGTGAAGCCGCATCGGCGAGGATGGTGACCACGTCCGGCTGCACTTCCAGGAAGCCGCCGGAGACGTAGAAGTTCTCTTCTGCGCCACCGTCGTGGATCACTCGAATCGGACCTGGCTGAAGCTCGGTCAGCAGCGGGGCGTGCCCGGGCAGTATGCCCAGGTCGCCCATCATGCCGGAAGCGACGAGCTGCTCGATCTCACCCGAGAAGATCGCCTCTTCGGCGCTGACGATGTTGCACTTGAAGCTGTTCGCCATAGCGAAGTCCCCCTGGTGGACGGCCTTACTTCATCTGGTTGGCTTTCTCGACGGCCTCGTCAATGCTGCCAACCATGTAGAAGGCCTGCTCCGGCAGATCGTCGTATTCGCCACCAAGAATACCCTGGAAACCACGGATGGTATCCTTCAGCGACACGTACTTGCCCGGAGCACCGGTGAATACCTCAGCCACGAAGAACGGCTGCGACAGGAAGCGCTGGATCTTACGCGCCCGGGACACGGCCAGCTTGTCCTCGTCGGACAGCTCGTCCATGCCCAGGATCGCGATGATATCCTTGAGCTCCTTGTAGCGCTGCAGCACGTTCTGCACGCCGCGCGCGGTGTCGTAGTGCTCTTCACCGACAACCAGCGGATCCAGCTGGCGCGAGGTGGAGTCCAGCGGGTCGATGGCCGGGTAGATACCCAGCTCGGCGATGGAGCGCGCCAGTACCACGGTGGCGTCCAGGTGCGAGAAGGTGGTCGCCGGCGACGGGTCGGTCAAGTCATCCGCGGGCACGTAGACGGCCTGTACGGAAGTGATCGAGCCGGTCTTGGTGGAGGTGATACGCTCCTGCAGAACGCCCATCTCCTCGGCCAGGGTCGGCTGGTAGCCTACCGCAGAGGGCATACGGCCCAGCAGTGCGGATACCTCGGTGCCGGCCAGGGTGTAGCGGTAGATGTTGTCGACGAACAGCAGCACGTCGCGGCCTTCATCGCGGAACTTCTCGGCGATGGTCAGGCCGGTCAGTGCCACACGCAGACGGTTGCCCGGCGGCTCATTCATCTGACCGTAGACCAGCGATACCTTGTCGATAACGTTGGATTCGGTCATCTCATGGAAGAAGTCGTTACCCTCACGGGTCCGCTCACCCACACCGGCGAACACGGAGTAACCGCTGTGCTCGGTGGCGATGTTGCGGATCAGCTCCATCATGTTGACCGTCTTGCCCACGCCGGCGCCGCCGAACAGGCCGACCTTGCCGCCCTTGGCGAACGGGCAGACCAGGTCGATGACCTTGATGCCGGTCTCGAGCAGCTCGTTGGAAGCCGCCTGCTCGGCATAGGTCGGGGGCTTGCGGTGGATCGGCATACGCTCGGCCTCACCGATGTCACCGGCCTCGTCGATCGGCTCGCCGAGGACGTTCATGATGCGACCCAGCGTCTCCTTGCCCACGGGCACGGAGATGGCGGCCCCGGTGTTGTTGACCTCCATACCACGCTTGAGGCCCTCGGTGGAGCCCATGGCGATGGTGCGCACCACGCCGTCACCCAGCTGCTGCTGGGTTTCGAGCACTGTCTCGGCAGCCGAGACCTTCAGCGCGTCGTAGACCTTGGGAACATCGTCCCGCGGAAACTCTACGTCAATCACCGCGCCGATGATTTGTACGATACGTCCGCTCATCTTGGTTCCTCTCAAATACCTGAAAATGAAACCTGCATGCCGGGAGGGTTATCCCTCCCCTGGCGCTATACGGCGGCGGCGCCACCGACGATCTCGGAGATTTCCTGGGTGATGGCGGCCTGTCGGGCCTTGTTGTACACCATCTCCAGGTCGTCGATCAGACCGCCGGCGTTGTCAGTGGCGCTCTTCATCGCGATCATCCGCGCTGCCTGTTCGCAGGCGCCATTCTCGACCACCGACTGATAGACCTGCGATTCGATGAAACGAACCAGCAGACTATCGAGCAGCGCCTTGGCATCCGGCTCATACAGGTAGTCCCAGCTACCGGGACGCTTGTTGTCTTCATCATGCGTTTCCGCTCCCATATCGGGAGACAGGGGCAGTATCTGCCTGACCACCGGCTTCTGCGTCATGGTGTTGACGAATTCGTTGTACACCACGAAAAGCCGGTCCAGGCGCCCCTCGTCATACGCATCCAGCATGACCTTGACGCTACCGATCAGATCCTCGACCTCGGGCGACTCGCCCAGCCCGCTCTTCGCCGCCACCAGGTTGCCCCCGTAGCTCTTGAAGAAGCCGCTGGCCTTGCTGCCCAGGGCGCAGAAATCGAGCTCTGCGCCCTTGTCGCGCCATGCCTTGGCATCCCTGAGCACGGCCTTGAACAGGTTGACGTTCAGGCCGCCGCACAGGCCGCGGTCGGTGGAGACCACGATATAGCCGACCCGCTTCGCGTCACGCTCGATCATGTACTCGTGGCGGTACTCGGGGTTGGCGTCGGCAATATGGCTCACGACGTTGCGGATCTGACGGGCATAGGGCTGGCTGGCCCTCATCAGATCCTGTGCCTTACGCATCTTGGATGCAGCCACCATTTCCATGGCGCTGGTAATCTTCTGCGTATTCTTGATGCTCCCGATCTGGGTGCGTATCTCTTTTGCAGCTGCCATAGCGATCTACCTCGTTCTTGACCCTCAGAAGATGTCCAGGGCCCACCCCCGCGGGTGGGCCGGCGGAATTACCAGCTCTGAGTGGCCTTGAACTTCTCGAGACCCGACTTCAAGCCTTCCTGGATCTCGCTGCTGTAGTCGCCGGTCTGGTTGATCTTATCGAGCAGCTCGGCATGTTCGGACTTCATGTAGTCATGCAGGGCACGCTCGAAGTCCAGCACCTTGCTGACATCGACGTCATCCAGGAAACCTTCGTTGGCGGCGTACAGCGTCACCCCCATCTCGGCCACGGACAGCGGCGAATACTGCTTCTGCTTCATCAGCTCGGTGACGCGCTGGCCGTGCTCCAGCTGCTTGCGGGTCGCTTCGTCAAGATCGGAGGCGAACTGCGAGAAGGCCGCCAGCTCACGATACTGAGCCAGTGCCAGACGCACGCCGCCACCCAGCTTCTTGATGATCTTGGTCTGGGCCGCGCCACCCACCCGTGATACCGACAGGCCGGCGTTGATGGCCGGGCGGACACCCGCGTTGAACAGGTCGGTCTCGAGGAAGATCTGACCGTCGGTGATCGAGATCACGTTGGTCGGAACGAACGCGGAGACGTCGCCGCCCTGGGTCTCGATGATCGGCAGTGCGGTCAGCGAACCGGTCTTGCCCTTCACTTCACCATTGGTGAACTTCTCGACGTACTCGACGTTGACGCGAGCGGCACGCTCGAGCAGGCGCGAGTGGAGATAGAAGACGTCACCCGGGTAGGCTTCACGGCCCGGCGGACGACGCAGCAGCAGGGATACCTGACGGTAGGCCCAGGCCTGCTTGGTCAGATCGTCATAGACGATCAGGGCGTCCTGGCCGCGGTCACGGAAGTACTCGCCCATGGTGCAGCCCGCATAGGGGGCCAGGAACTGCATCGGGGCCGGGTCGGCGGCGCCGGCGGCGACCACGATGGTGTGCTCCATGGCGCCGTGCTCTTCGAGCTTGCGCACGACGTTGGCAATGGTCGACTGCTTCTGACCAATGGCGACGTAGATACAGGTGACGCCCTTGCCCTTCTGGTTGATGATGGCGTCGACGGCGATGGCCGACTTACCGATCTGGCGGTCGCCGATGATCAGCTCACGCTGACCGCGGCCGATCGGCACCATGGCGTCGATCGACTTGAGACCGGTCTGGATCGGCTCGTCAACGGACTGACGGGTGATGACGCCCGGGGCGACCTTTTCCACCGCGTCGGTCATCTTGGCGTCGATATCGCCCTTGCCGTCGATGGGGTTGCCCAGCGGGTCAACCACGCGGCCGATCAGTTCGGGGCCCACCGGCACCTCGAGGATACGACCAGTACAGCTGGCGGTCATGCCCTCTTCCAGCTGCAGGTAGTCACCCAGTACCACGGCGCCCACGGAGTCACGCTCCAGGTTGAGCACCATGCCGAAGATGTTGCCGGGGAATTCGATCATTTCACCGAACATCGCATCTTCGAGGCCGTGAATCTTCACGATGCCGTCGGAGACGCTGACGATGGTGCCCTGGTTACGGGCTTCGGATGCGACATCCAGCTTTTCGATACGCTGCTTGATGATGTCGCTGATCTCGGAAGGATTCAGTTGCTGCATGCCATGTCCCTCAGACTCAGGCGGTAAGGGCTTCGGAGAGGCGATTCAGTCGACCGCGCACCGACCCGTCGATGACGGTATCGCCGGCGCGCAGGACGACGCCTCCGAGAAGCTTCGGATCCACCTGAGTGGTAATGGAGATTTCGCGATTCAGCCGCTTCTTGAGCGCGCCGGCGAGCTTGTTCTGCTGCTTGTCGTCGAGCGCATAGGCCGTGACCACAGTAACGTCGATGCGCTTCTCGTGGTCGGCGCGCAGGCGCTCGAATTGCTCGGCGATGGCACCCAAGGCCGATAGCCGCCCCTTGTCACCCAGGGCTTCGAGGAAGCGACGACCAGCATCATCCACGCTGATGTCGGCAACCTCGATCACCATGTCGACCTTGCGGTCGGTGGCAATCTTGGGGCTCGCGATCAATTTCTGAGCATCACGCTCCGCGACGACCTGGCCCAGCTTGACCAGCATGTCGGACCAGGCTTCAAGCGCCTTGTGGTCCCGCGCATACTCGAACGCGGCCTTGGCGTAGGGTCGTGCGACAGTAGACGTTTCCGCCATGGGTCACCTCCTTCACAGTTCGGCAGCAAGCTTGTCTAGCAGCTTGCGGTGTGCCTTCTCGTCGATGGAGGCTTCCAGAACACGCTCGGCACCGACGATGGCCAACGAGGCCACCTGGGCGCGAAGCTCTTCCTTGGCGCGATTGATTTCCTGATCGATCTCGGCACGTGCACCGGCCACCAGGCGCTCGCCTTCGGCGCGGGCCTGCTCGCGGGCCTCCTCGATCATCTGGCTGGAACGCTTGTTCGCCTGATCGAGAATCTGTGAGGCCTGCTCCTTGCTCTCGCGCAGGGTCTGAGCTGCCTGCTCCTGAGCAAGCTCGAGGTCGCGAGACGCCCGGCTGGCTGCGTCGAGGCCATCGGCAATCTTCTTCTGGCGCTCGTGAAGCGCGGAGCTGATCGGCGGCCATACGTACTTGATGCAGAACCAGACAAAGATCGCAAAGGCGATCGTTTGCCCGATAAGCGTCATGTTGATATTCACGGGTATGTACCTCTGACGGGTTCGTGGCGACCGGATAGAAGCGAACCGAGCGCCTCAGCGCTCGGTGCTGTCATTAACCGGCAACGACGAAGATCAGGTACATCGCGATACCAACACCGATCATCGGCACGGCGTCGAGCAGACCGGCCATGATGAAGGTACGAGTCTGAAGCTGGTCGCCAAGCTCAGGCTGACGCGCGGTGGACTCGAGCAGTTTGCCGCCCAGCATGGCGAAGCCAATGCCGGTTGCCAGTGCGCTGACGCTGATGATGATGGCGGCGGCAAGGTAAACGATTTCCATGATGTTGCTCCTAGTTTTACGTTGAGGTCAGGTTTCAAGTTACCGCGTTTGCAAAATTGCTTGGCTCAGTGGTGCTCGTGAGCGGCGCTCAGGTACACGATCGACAGCGTCGTGAAGATGAACGCCTGTAGTGACACCACCAGGATATGGAAGATGGCCCATGGCACATCCAGCACCCAGATCGCCCAGAATGGCAGCAGCGCGATCAGGATGAAGATCACCTCGCCCGCGAACATGTTGCCGAACAGACGCAGCGCCAGGCTGATCGGCTTTACGATCAGGCCGACGATTTCGAGGATCAGGTTGAAGGGGATCAGCAGCCAGTGATTGAACGGCGTGAGCGAGAGCTCCTTGGCGAACCCACCGGCACCCTTGACCTTGATGCTGTAGTAGACGATCAGGCAGAACACGCCCAGCGCCATGCCCAGGGTGGCATTGACGTCGGTGGTAGGCACGATCTTCATGTATTCGAGGCCCAGGCGACCGAACAGCTCCGGGAAGTAATCAACCGGAATGATCTTCAGCGTGTTCATCAGCAGGATCCACATGAACAGCGTCAGCGCTATCGGCGCGATGTTCGGATTCTTGCCATGGAAGGTGGAGCGGGTCAGGTTCTCGATGAACTCGATGACCATCTCGACAGCGTTCTGAAGCCCGCCGGGGACGCCGGTGGTGGCCATGCGGCCCGCCTTGTGGAACAGCCCCAGAAACAGCACGCCCATGGCGATGGACCAGCCCATGGTATCCAGGTGAATAGCCCAGAAGCCCATCTCGGTGGCTTCGGCAGAGGTACTGGCAAGCGACCAGCCATTCTCGGGATGCCTGCCGAAGGTCAGGTTCTGGAGGTGGTGCTGTATGTAATAGATGGCGGATATTTCATTATCTGCTGCCATACGCTGCTTACCTCAGGTTTGGTGGGTCGGCCGGTCACGCAAGAGCCAGGGTGTGAGCCAGTGCATGAGTTGAGCCGCCACATATGCGACAAAGAAAAAAGCCGGGTTTGAGGGGGGCACTGTGACGAAGACGATCACGAACAGTGCTACCGTCAAACCGAACTTGCCCATCGCTGCCTGATACAGATTCATCACGCTGATCCGCGGCCGGCGGCCATCCCGTACGCGAAGGCCACGCCAGACGAAATAGAACGTGGGCACCAGGCTGACCGCGCCACCGAGCAGGGCAGACAGCACCCCCTCGTGGCCGTGCCGCAGGCCAGCCAGCAATGCGACCATCAGGGTGGCCAGACCCTGAGCCAGGAACAGGCGTGTGAAATCCGGGCGCCGGCGCCTTGTGGCAACGTGTCTGTGCATCCTGTCGACATTTCCTGCCCCGCCTTGGCAGGGTTCGGGTGCCGGCTGTACCGAGCATGACACTCAGGCAAACAACGGCGGATTATAGGGAAGCGCCTCTGGGCCTTCAACCGAACAACGCTCATTTGCTGTCGAATGGTGCGACTTTGCGACCAAAGGTGCAAGGATTGTCGACACTCGTACCCCAGCTAACTACATGACAGCGCCTAGCGTATGTGCTCGAGGATACCGTCGAGTTCATCCAGGCTCGAATAGCGAATCGTCACCCGTCCCTTGCCGCCACGGCCATGCTGAATCTTGACCGGCGCACCGAGTACTTCACCAAGCCGGGTCTCGAGGCGGGCTACGTCGGGGCTGGTTGCGGCCGCCTCTGCCTTCCTCGGCTCACCGTTCACCAGGCGCTTGACCAGGGCCTCCGTGTCGCGAACCGTCAGGTCCTTGTTAACCACCTCATGGGCGGCCTTGCGCTGCCTGGCACCGGAGAGTGCCAGCAGGGCCCGGGCATGCCCCATGTCCAGGTCGCCGCGTTCGAGCAGGGTCTGCACTTCCGGATCCAGCGTCAACAGACGCAGCAGGTTGGCCACCTGGGCACGGGAACGACCAACGGCATCCGCGACCTGCTGCTGGGTCAGCTCGAACTCCTCGAGCAGCCGCTTGAGCGCCATCGCCTCCTCGACGGGGTTGAGATCCTCGCGCTGGATGTTCTCGATCAGGGCCAGAGCCAGGGCCACTTCGTCGGTAACTTCGCGGATTACCGCTGGAATGGTGTCGAGTTCAGCCAGCTGGGCGGCCCGCCAGCGCCGCTCCCCGGCGATGATCTCGTAGCGCGCCTCGCCGATAGGCCGCACCACGATGGGCTGCATCACCCCCTGGGCACGGATCGAGTCAGCCAGCTCTTCCAGCGCTTCGGGCTGGATATCCCGGCGTGGCTGGTACTTGCCGCGAGACAGCTGGCCCACCGGCAAGCGCTCGAGCCGATCCTCGGCTACCACCGTGGGCGGCGGCTCGCCTTCCTTGAGGGCATCGATCTCGACCTCAGGCAGTTCGAGGCTCTCGCGGCGGCGGGCACCGGCACCGATCAGGGCATCCAGGCCGCGGCCCAGGGCGCGTTTTCGCGTCATTTATCTTCCCTCATCATCACAACGAGCAAGTATCGGCAAAGCGACGAACCGACGTTACAGCGACAGCCGACGTATCAACTCCTTGGCCAGTACCCGGTGGGCCTGGCTGCCTCGCGAGAAGCGCGCATACTTGGTCACCGGCAGCCCATGGCTCGGCGCCTCGGCCACGCGCACGTTACGCGGGATGGTGGTCTTGAGCAGGGCTTCGCCGAAATAGTCCCGCAGCTGCTTGCTGACGTCGCGGGTGAGGCTGTTGCGCGAGTCGAACATGGTGCGCAGGATACCGTAGATGGCCAGTCCCGGGTTCACCCGATCCTTGATCTGCTCGACGGTATCGAGCAGTGCCGAGAGCCCCTCGAGGGCATAGAATTCGCACTGCAGGGGGATCAGCACGCCATCGGCTGCGGTCAGGGCGTTGACCGTCAGCATGTTGAGCGACGGCGGGCAGTCGATCAGCACCACGTCGTATTCACCGGCGACCGGCTTCAGGGACTCGATCAGACAGCGCTCGCGCCCTTCGTGGCGATCGAGCAGCTCCACCTCGGCAGCGGTGAGATCACCGTTGCCCGGCAGCAGGGCGTAGCCGGCCGCGGGGCAATCCAACATCACCTCCAAAGCGCTCTTGTCGCCCAGCAGCATGTCGAGCACGCTGCCATCCAGGCTGTGCTTGTCGATACCGCTGCCCATGGTGGCATGACCCTGGGGATCGAGATCGACCAGCAGCACGCGACGGTCCAGCGCCGCCAGGCTGGCGGCCAGGTTGACGGCGGTGGTGGTCTTGCCCACGCCGCCCTTCTGGTTGGTCAAGGCGATTATCTGGGTCACGGGCGACATCCTTGCGTCGATGGCACGCTCACCGGCGGCCAGGGTTGGAATCGGATCGCTCGACGATCAACAGCTGACGAACTCCCGTCGTGAAGGGAACCGTCAGGCCATGACGCTCACGGATCACCACCGCGTCGGGCAGCCCGGTCAGCTCGTCATCCACGGCGGGGCCCTTCATCGCCAGCCAGCGCCCTGTGGGCGAAGGCAGGTGCCGGGTCAGCGACACGAAGTCGCCGAGGCTGGCAAAAGCCCGGGAGACGACTTGGCCGTAGCCTCCTGCGGGCGGCTCGAAGGACTCCACCCTAGCCTGCACCGGCGTGACGTTGCCGAGTCCGAGTTCCATCACCGCCTGACGTTGAAAACGCACCTTCTTGCCGTTGCTGTCGAGCAGCGTGACCGCAAGCCGGGGCTTGAGGATCGCCAGAACGAGCCCCGGGAGCCCCGGCCCCGACCCCACGTCGAGCAGTGGTTCGTCGGTGACGAAAGGCAGCACGGCGGCACTGTCGAGCAGGTGCTTGGCCACCATTTCCTCGGGTGAGCGTATCGCGGTGAGGTTATAGGCGCGATTCCACTTGTGCAACAACCCCACCAGGTCCAGCAGCTGCTTGCGCTGGGCCGACGTTGCGACTACGCCCAAGGCCTCGAGGCCCTGGTCGAGCTGTGTTTCTACCGCTGTGGTCGAGTCCGTCGTCATCCGTTGGCCACTCGGCTGTCGTCAAGCAGTCGACGCTTCTTCAAGTGAATCAGCAGGATGGAGACCGCCGCCGGGGTGACACCGGCAATACGTGACGCCTGGGCCAGCGTGGCCGGTCGCGCTTCTCCGAGCTTCTGGCGGATCTCGTGGGAGAGCCCCTCGACCCGGTCATAATCGAGTTCGGCCGGCAGCGGCGTGGCTTCGTGCCGCTTGAGACGATCGATCTCATCCTGCTGGCGGTCGATGTAGCCCTTGTACTTGGCCTGGATCTGCACCTGTTCGGCGACTGCCTCGTCGCTCACCGGTTCGCCGCCCACCTGGGCAAGATCGCCGTAGCTCAGCTCCGGACGCTTGAGCAGGTCCATCAAGCTGTACTCCCGAGAAAGCGCCTTGCCGGTCTTCTCCGCGATGGCATCGGCAGCCGCGGTACCGGGCTGCACCCAGGTTGCCGCAAGACGGGCGCTCTCGCGTTCGATGGCCTCCCGCTTGGTGGCGAAAGCCGCCCAGCGGCCCTCGTCGACCAGGCCTAGCTCGCGGCCGGCCTCGGTAAGGCGCAGGTCGGCATTGTCCTCGCGCAGCAGCAGGCGATACTCGGCCCGCGAAGTGAACATGCGGTAGGGCTCCTTGGTGCCCATGGTGATCAGGTCATCCACCAGCACGCCAAGATACGCCTCGTCCCGCCGCGGCCACCAGGCTTCCAGCTCCCTGGCGCGGCGGGCCGCATTGAGCCCGGCGAGCAGGCCCTGGGCGCCGGCCTCTTCGTAACCGGTGGTGCCGTTGATCTGCCCGGCAAAGAACAGGTTGTGGATAAATTTCGTTTCCAGCGAGTGCTTGAGGTCGCGCGGATCGAAGAAATCGTACTCGATGGCGTAGCCGGGCCGGGTGACATGGGCGTTTTCCAGTCCGGGGATCGAGCGTACCACCTGCAGCTGCACGTCGAAGGGCAGCGAGGTGGAGATACCGTTGGGATAGAGCTCGTTGGTGTCGAGCCCTTCCGGCTCGATGAATATCTGGTGGCTCGCCTTGTCGGCAAAGCGGTGCACCTTGTCCTCGATCGAGGGGCAGTAGCGCGGACCGACCCCCTCGATGACGCCGGAATACATCGGTGAACGATCCAGGTTGGCCAGGATGATCTCGTGGGTGCGCTCGTTGGTATGCGCGATATGGCAGCTCACCTGCCGCGGATGCATCTCGCGACTCCCCAGGTAGGACATCACCGGAGTGGGGGTATCACCGGGCTGCTCTTCGAGCACCGAGAAATCGACGCTCTTGGCATCGAGTCGCGGCGGCGTGCCGGTCTTGAGCCGATCGACCCGGAACGGCAGTGCTCGCAGACGCCTGGCCAGGTCATTGGAGGGCGGATCCCCGGCACGACCGCCACGACTCTGGTCGAGGCCGATATGGATCACGCCGCCGAGGAAGGTTCCGGTGCAGAGCACCACCGTTTCGCCGAGGAAACGGATACCGGTCTCGGTCACCACGCCACGCACGGTGTCGCTGTCGACGATCAGGTCACCGGCGGCCTGCTGGAACAGCGTCAGATTGGGCTGATTTTCCAGCATGCCGCGAATGGCTGCCTTGTAGCGGACCCGGTCGGCCTGGGCTCGTGTCGCCCTCACTGCCGGTCCCTTGCGTGCGTTTAGTACACGGAACTGGATACCGCCCAGGTCAGTTGCCAGGCCCATGGCACCACCCAGGGCATCGATTTCCTTGACCAGATGACTCTTGCCGATCCCTCCGATGGCGGGATTGCAGGACATCTGTCCCAGGGTCTCGATGTTGTGGGTCAGCAACAGGGTCTGACAGCCCATGCGAGCGGAGGCCAGGGCGGCTTCGGTTCCCGCATGGCCGCCGCCGATGACGATGACGTCAAAGCGGTCGGGGTAATCCAAGGTGCACCTCATTGCGCTTCTGCGCGGATATTGCGTAGGGGATGAAAATCAGCCTGGCAGTATAAACCTCCTGTGGGTAAGCGTCAGGGGTTTTCCACACCCGGTCTTCCAGAAGCCCTTGTCGTTTAAGGTTTCTATAAAATAAATAGAATGATTTAAAGGTAGTTCTGTTGATGTTGTTACTACTAGTGTGGACAGATTCTGTTGATAAGCACTTATTCAGTATATTTTTCAATGGTTTGAAGTGTTGACTATTGCCGTGAAAAGGAGCGTGCCTCCTGAGGGCTACCGGTGACGAGCCTGTGGATGGATTGCAAGGTTACGCACAGCCGGGATACTGCACCGCTTGTCCACCGGCGGCTACCTGCCTTGTCACCATGGCTGTGAACAAGCTGCTTGATGATTAGACAATGCCCCTGCGGCGGGGCTTGCAGAGCGAAAAGGGAGCCTGCGGGAAAAATCTTATCCACAGCCCGAAAAAGGCCCTGTCGATAACCCGACAGGGCCTTTTCAACGCTTTCATCAAGCAAAGCTGTGCTGATTCAGTGCTTGAGCACCCGCGACAGGAAGCTCTGAGTGCGCTCATTTGCCGGAGAGTCGAACACCTGCTTCGGTGGGCCTTCCTCGACGATTTCGCCTCGATGAATGAAGATCACCCGGTCGGCGACCTCTCTGGCGAAGCCCATCTCGTGGGTCACGATAATCATGGTCATGCCCTCGCGGGCCAGCTCGCGCATGGCATCGAGAACCTCGCCGATCATCTCGGGGTCGAGTGCCGAGGTGGGTTCGTCGAACAGCATGAGCCGGGGCTCCATGGCCAGTGCCCGGGCCAGGGCGACCCGCTGCTGCTGTCCCCCGGACAGCTGGCTAGGGTATTTGGACGCCTGGTCGCTGATGCCGACCCTGTTGAGCAGCCGCTCAGCCGTCTCGGTGGCATCCGCCCGGTTCCAGCCGCGCACCTTCATGGGTGCCAGGGTCACGTTGTCCAGCACGCTGAGATGCGGGAAGAGATTGAACTGCTGGAAGACCATACCCACCTCGGTACGAATTCGCTGCAGTGCCTTGCTGCTCTTTCCATCGGGCACCAGTTCATTGCCGTCGACCTCGATATGGCCCTGCTGGAACTCTTCCAGGCCGTTGATACAGCGGATCAGGGTGGACTTGCCGGAACCGCTGGCGCCGATGACGACGACGACTTCACCGGGCTTCACCGCCAGTTCGATATCCTTCAGCACGTGCAGGTCGCCGAAGTGCTTGTTGACCCGCTCCATGCGCACGATGGGATCGGATGTGGACGCTGTCATGCAAAGCTCCCTTGTTTCTCTTTATTGACCGACCATTATTGACCGACGAGGCCCTTGCGCTCGAGCATGCGCAGCGCGATGGACAGGCTCCAGGTAATGGCCAGATACATCAGCGCCACCATGAAATAGACCTCCAGGGCGGTAAAGGTCGTGGCAATGTAGATCTGGCCCTGTCGCACCAGTTCACCGACGCCGATCACCGAGAACAGTGAAGTATCCTTGATGCTGATGATGCCCTGGTTGCCCAGCGGTGGAATCATGCGTCGAAATGCCTGGGGCCAGATGATGTAGCGAAACGCCTGGCTGCGAGACAGGCCGAGTGAAAGGCCCGCCTCCCGCTGCCCCCGTTCGATGGATTGCACGCCACCGCGCACCACTTCCGAGATGTAGGCCCCGGAATTCACCGCAATGGCGGCGATACCGGCGGTAAGGGCGTTGATGGGGCCGCCCAGCAGCTGGGGCAGGCCGTAGAAGATGAACAGCACCTGAACCAGGATGGGGGTCCCACGAAACACCTCGATATAGAGGATGGCGGGCCAGCGCAGCCAGCGTATCGGGCTGATGCGCAACAGGCCGAAGAAGATGCCGATGAAGAAGCCGATGGCCAGGCCGCCGAAGGAGATCAGCAGTGTCCAGGGAATGCCTGGCAGAAGATGGGGGATTGAGCGAAACGCTGCCGCCCAGTCGAATTGAAAGGTCACTTCCACGGGTGTCACTCCAGAAACTCAGAGGCTGAAACGTAGACGCAGGCGGGGCCGGGGGTCTTGCCACCCGGCCCCGCTGAATGGGCCGATCAGCCCTGGGAGATCATTCGTCGTCGGGGGTTTCGCCGAACCACTTCTCGTAGATCTCGTCGTAGGTGCCATCTTCCTGCATCTCGGCGAGGGCCTCGTTCACCGGTTCTACCCACTGGCTACCCTTGTGGAAGACGATGCCGTACTGCTGGCCTTCGTAGAGGGGGCCGACGACCTTGGTACGGCCCTCGCCACGGGTCTGGGAAAAGTAGGAGACGTTGGGGGCGTCATAGAAGGCGGCGTCCACGTTACGTCCCAGCAGCGCCATGTACATGTCGCTGTTGCCCGGGTAGGGGGTGATGTCGGCACTGTCGCCAAGGGTGTCCTGCAGGAAGTCGTAGCTGGTGGAACCAATGCGGGTGGCAACGGAGAGTCCTTCGAGGTCCTCGATGGTTTCCACGCTGTCGTTGTCGGCGCGCACGATGATCTGCAGGCCGGAGTCGTAGTAGGGGTCCGAGAAGTCGACGATCTCGGCGCGCTCTTCGGTGATGGTGACACCGGCGATGGCGATTTCCTGGCTGCCGGTCTGTACCGCCGGGATGATGCCGGCGAATTCCATGGTGGTCAGGTCGACCTCGAAACCGGCCCGCTCGGCGACTTCATTGATGATGTCCATGTCGAAACCGATCATCTCGCCGGTATCGGGATCGAGCATCTCGAAGGGGACGAAACTGGGGTCGGTGACCACCTTGACGGTGGGTCTGTCGGCCAGGGCGGCCGCGGAAAAGCCAAGGCCGAGCGCGAGTGAAGAGACCAGGAGGGTTTGCTTGAATTGGGCTGAAGTGAAGCAAGAACGTTTCATTGAACTCCCCGTTATAGGACGTTTTCATGGGATTCACCCCATTCAACATGGTTAGAATCCCGAAAAGCGTCAAGTCGGAGAGTAAGAAATCGCTAAAATGATGGCAGGCTAGACCATGAAGGAAGCACCGCAGCCGCAGGTGGTGGTGGCGTTGGGGTTCTGGACCAGGAAGCGGGCGCCGGCCAGGCCCTCTTCGTAATCCACGGTGGAACCAACCAGGTACTGGTAGGAGAGCTCGTCGACCACCAGGGCCACTTCACCGAACTCAATCAAGGCGTCGTCCTCCGCCACATCCTCGGCGAAGTCGAAACCGTACTGGAAGCCCGAACAGCCGCCACCGGTCACGTAGACCCGCAGCTTGAGTCCCGGTTTGCCTTCCTCCGCGATGAGCGCCTGCAGTCGTTTTCTGGCACTGTCGGAGAGCATCATGGGAGTGGGCACGAAGGTTTCTGCGCCGCTCATGGGCATCCTCCCCTGTGGAAACGCCGCTCAAATGGCTGCACGAGCGAATCGCTGCGTTGCGCGAAGCTCAGAATCCTCACATATACCCCATATGCTCCGGTTCTTGCGCTTCGTGCGCCTTGCGTTTCATCTCGTTCGCCGATTTGTCCAGCATTTCCTTGAGCTGAATGAATGGGTAACAGGGGATTATCCCTAATCCCTAGCAAAAGGGTCAACTATTCATACTACACGGTTCAGGGCATCAGTGCCGGCGCGGCGAGTCCTGCGTGCTCGTCGAATCCGAACATCAGGTTGAGGTTCTGGATCGCCTGGCCGGAGGCCCCCTTGACCAGGTTGTCGATCACCGCCAGTACCACCACGGTGTCGCCGTCGCCCGGACGATGAACCGCCAGGCGGCAGACGTTGGCCCCCTTGACGCTGCGGGTTTCCGGGTGGCTGCCGGCCGGCATTACGTCGACGAAGGGCTCGGCGGCAAAGCGGCACTCGAAGAGGCTCTGCAGATCGCCGGGGTCACGGGTCAGCCTGCCGTAGAGGGTGGCATGGATACCGCGGATCATTGGCGTCAGGTGTGGCACGAAGGTCAGCCCCACCGGCCCCCTGGCGGCGTCGCCGAGACCCTGGCGAATCTCCGGCAGGTGGCGGTGGCCGGCGGCGCCGTAGGCCTTCATCGATTCGCTGGCCTCGGCCATCAGTGACGGCACCTTGGCACCCCTGCCGGCGCCGGTGACGCCGGACTTGCAGTCGGCGATGATATGGTCGACATCGATCAAGCCGGCTTCGAGCAGCGGCAGCAGGCCGAGCTGCACGGCGGTGGGATAGCAGCCGGGTACGGCGATCAGGCGCGCCTTGCGGATGCGCTCCCGGTGCATTTCCGGCAGTCCATAGACGGCTTCATCGAGCAGTTCCGGTGCGCCGTGGGGTTGACCGTACCAGTTCGCCCACTCCTCGGCGTCACGCAGGCGGAAATCTGCAGAGAGGTCGATGACACGGGTGCCCTTGGCCAGTAGCTCACCGGCCAGGGCGTGGGCCACACCGTGAGGCGTGGCGAAGAACACCGCATCGCAGGCGCCCAGTCGCTCGGCATCGGGTTCGCTGAAGGCCAGATCATCGTAATGGCCGCGCAGGTTGGGGTACATCTCGCTGACACCCATGCCCGCCTCGGATCGCGAGGTGATGGCCTCGACCTCGACACCGGGGTGCTGAGCCAGCAGCCTGAGCAGTTCGACGCCGGTATAACCGGTGCCGCCGACGATTCCGACCTTGATCACGATGGACTCCTCTTGTTGGGTCTACGAATATGATACACAAGAGAGAGGGCTGCCACCCAGCCGTCCCCTGAAAACGCTTCATACAGGAAAACCGCCGTGCCGCTCCCGTCACTGCCCGACCTGACCCTGGAAGGCTTTCGCCGCAAGCTGGCCAATGTGGACGCCCTTCCCCAGCTCTGCGTGCTTGGCGTATTGTCCGGACTCCTGACGGGTGCCGTGATGGTCGGCTTTCGCCTGTTGCTGGATCTGGGGGCGCTGACCTTCATGCCTGACGGCGATCCGGAGAACTTCGAGGGACTCTCGCCGCTGCTGCGCTCTTCCCTGCCCCTGCTGGCGGTCCTGATCATTGGCATCTTCCTGTGGCGCCAGCCGGCGGCCGCTCGCAAGATGGGGGTGGGCCACGTCATCGAGCGCCTCTCCTATCATCAGGGTCGTTTCCCCCTGCGCAACTGGATCAACCAGTGGTGGGTCGGGGTGGTATCGGTGATCGGCGGCCTGTCGGCGGGCCGTGAGGGCCCCGCCATCCATCTCGGTGCGGCGGCGGCCAGTGGCATCGGTCAGCGCCTGCGACTTCCCCACAACAGCCTGCGCGTGCTGGTGGCCTGTGGCACCGCGGCGGGGATCTCGGCCTCCTTCAATACGCCTATCGCCGGGGTCATCTTCGCCATGGAAGTGGTGATGCTGGAGTACACCATCGTTGGTTTCATGCCGGTGATCCTGGCCTCCACCATGGGTGCGCTGGTGGCCATGCTGGTCTACGGTTCCGAACCGGCCTTCCAGGTGCCCAGCGTCAGCATGGGGTCGCTGATGAACCTGCCCTGGATCGTGGTCACCGCGCTGTTTGTTGGCTTGCTGGCAGGTCTTTTCATCCATGTGGCGAAAAGCACGACCATCAGGGAGCTACCGGTCTGGCTGAGACTGATGCTCGTGGCGGTGGCCACGGCCGGCGTGGCCTGGTGGTATCCCGAGGTACAGGGAATCGGCTATGACAGCCTGGATGCGTCACTGACCGGTGATCTGGCCGTGGATATACTGTTCGCCCTGGTGGTGGGCAAGCTGCTGCTCACCGGCCTTACCGTGGCCAGCGGCATTCCCATCGGCATTATCGGCCCTGTGTTGGTGGTGGGTGCCGCCGCGGGCGCCCTTGCCGGCCTGGTTGGTGCCCAGCTGTGGCCGCAGCTGGCCGCCGATCCGGGTTTCTATGCCATGCTGGGCATGGCGGCGATGATGGGCGCGGTGCTGCAGGCGCCGCTCGCCGCCCTGATGGCGCTGCTCGAGCTCACCCATAATCCCAATATCATTCTGCCCGGCATGCTGGCGGTGGTCGTCTCGGGGCTGACCGCCCGGCAGCTGTGCCGCTGCGACGGCTTCTTCGTCAGCGTGACCCGCCAGGGGCTACACCCCCTGCAGCAGCCTCTGATGCAAGCCCTCTCCCGGGTGTCGGTGCCTGCGGTGATGGAACGCAGCCTGGTGCGTACCCAGCGCATGGTGACCCGGGAACAGGCCCGGGCCCTGCTCGATGCCAAGCCGGTATGGATACTGATCATGCGCTCGACCGATGACAAGCCGACCCTGGCGCTCAAGGCCGCGGATCTGGCACGGGCGCTGATGGACGAGCAGCTGGCCGAGGAGGTTGAAACTTCAAGTCAGCTGATCGACCTGCTGGAAGTGCCCGGCCAGCGACTGGAGATGGCACCGATCCACCTGCAGGCGACGCTGTCGGAGGCCTTCGAGCGGCTCAACGATCAGGCGGTGGATGCGCTCTTCGTGGAGCACGGACACCGGCCGAAGCAGAAGCGGATTTCCGGTATCATCACCCGCGGCGCAATCGAGCGTTACTATTCGCTCAAGTAGTGGCTCAAGTAGGCATTCGCTCACGTGGTCGATGCTTCATCGACTCGCCCCCGTCAGGAGACCCCATGTATCTGTGGCTGAAGGCTCTGCATATCGTTGCCGTGATCACCTGGTTTGCGGCGATGTTCTACCTGCCGCGACTCTACGTCTACCATGCCATGGCGCGCGACAAGGGCGAGCATCAGGCCATCGAGTACTTCACGGTGATGGAGCGAAAGCTCTATCGTGGCATCATGACGCCCTCCATGATCGCCGTGCTGGGGCTGGGTGTCTGGCTGCTCTACCTGATGCCGCACTGGCTCGGCATGGGCTGGATGCACGTGAAGCTGCTGTTGGTCCTGCTGCTGGTGATCTACCACCATGTCTGTCTGATCTACCTGAAGCAGTTTGCCGCCGGGCGCTGCAGCCGCAACCACGTTTACTTTCGCTGGTTCAATGAGGTGCCGGTGATCGCCCTGCTGGCCATCGTCGTCCTCGCCGTCCTCAAGCCGTTCTGACATGGGCGACCGTATGCAGTCTCCGCCGGTCGTACTGATATTGGCGGGACATGATCCCACCGGTGGCGCCGGGCTGGTCGCCGACAGCGAAGCCGTGGCGGCCTGCGGTGGCTGGGGTGTCACGATTCCGACCGCGCTGACGGTGCAGAACTGCCGCGATGTCGAGCGGGTGGTGCCGGTCCCGGTTCGGCTGGTCCGCGAGATGGGCGACGCCCTCGATGAATTCTCCATCGCGGCCATCAAGGTGGGCCTGATCGCGAGCGAGGACGTGCTCGATGCGGTGGTGGATATCGTGCGAGCTCACCCCGGGGTGCCGGTCGTGGTGGATCCGGTGCTCAAGGCGGGGGGAGGAACTGAGTTATCCACAACCGCCCTGCTGGATGCCTTCCGTGTGCGCCTGCTGCCGCTTGTGGATATTCTGACACCCAATCGGCTGGAATTGGCCCGGCTGGCGGGTGGCGAGGCGAGCGACGATGCGGCCCGGGCGAAGCGACTGCTGGCGCTCGGCTGCCGTGCCCTGCTGGTGACGGGTACCGATGACCCCGATGAGCAGGTAGCGCCCGACCAGGTACAGCAGGTGCTCTACTCCAGTGAGCAGAGTTGCCGCTGGCAATGGCCTCGGTTGCCGGGGCACTATCATGGGTCGGGCTGTACCCTTGCCGCAGCGCTGGCGGCGCGCCTGGCGTGGGGGGAGCCGCTGCCGCTTGCCTGTGAACAGGCACAGTCGTTCACCTGGCAGGCACTGGCCAATGGATGGCGTCCGGGCAGCCACCAGTCTTTGCCCCGACGCATCGACAGTGGCGACGGGTGCTCCTTCGACTTGACCGGTGGCAAGGAGAGGCGGCTTGGCAGTCGTTCGGACTGGCCATGTCCCGCCGGGGCAGACAGAATGACACCAGGGATGGCCGATTCGCGTGAGATGCTCGTGAATCAGGAGTTATCCAACACTCACGACAAGGTTATCCAAGATTCTATCCACAGCCTGGCAGCGTCAGGCGGGAACCCTTTCGACCTTCGTTTCAGCGACAGCAAAGAGGCTTTCATGACCACATCTGCACAGCTCTTCGAACAGGCCTGCCGTCACATACCCGGAGGCGTCAACTCCCCGGTGCGTGCCTTCAAGGGCCTGCATCGGCCGCCGGTGTTCATGGAACGGGCCAAGGGAGCTTATCTCTATGACGTCGAAGGCAAGCGCTATGTCGATTATGTCGGCTCCTGGGGGCCGATGATCACCGGTCACGCCGACCCCGACGTGCTCGGTGCCGTGCGGGACCGGCTCGACAATGGCCTCTCCTTCGGCACGCCAACGGCCATCGAGACCACCATGGCCGATCTCATCTGCGAGATGATCCCCTCCATCGAGATGGTGCGTATGGTCAATTCCGGCACCGAGGCCACCATGTCAGCCATTCGCCTGGCGCGGGGGTTCACTGGCCGTGACAAGATCGTCAAGTTCGAGGGCAACTACCATGGCCACTCCGACTCGCTGCTGGTGAAAGCGGGGTCCGGCGCTCTGACCCATGGCGAGCCCAGTTCGCCCGGCGTACCCGCCTCGCTGGCCGAACATACCATCACCCTCTCCTATAATGACCTCGATGCCGTCGAGGCCTGCTTCGAGGAGATCGGCAGCGAGATCGCCTGCATCATTGTCGAGCCGGTAGCCGGGAACATGAATTGCATTCCTCCGCAGCCAGGCTTTCTGGAGACCCTGCGTCGGGTCTGCACCGAATATGGCAGCGTGCTGATATTCGACGAGGTAATGACCGGCTTCCGGGTCGCCATGGGCGGTGCCCAGGCCCACTACGACATCGAGCCCGACCTGACCTGCCTGGGCAAGATTGTCGGTGGTGGCATGCCGGTGGGAGCATTCGGCGGCAAGCGCGAAGTCATGGAGCAGATATCACCGCTGGGGCCGGTCTATCAGGCGGGTACGCTATCGGGCAACCCGCTGGCCATGGCCGCCGGCATTGCGCTGTTGACCAAATTGCGTGCGCCGGGCTTCCATGATGCGCTGGCACAGCGGGTTGAGACGCTCTGCCACGGGCTTCAGGAACGTGCCGATGCCGCCGGTGTCGATATGATCACGCAGCGTGCAGGGGGCATGTTCGGGCTTTTCTTCACTGGGCAGTCTCGGGTCGACAACTTTGCCCAGGCGACTGCCTGTGATGCCGATGCGTTTCGTCGCTTCTTCTCGGCGATGCTGGACGAGGGTGTCTATCTGGCCCCGTCGGCCTACGAGGCGGGATTCATGTCCAGCGCGCACAGTCCGGAGGACATTCAGGTGACCCTGGATGCCGCGGTCAAGGCCTTCGACCGGGTTCGTCAGGGCTGACCGGACGCGGGACGATCCTTTCGAGGGTCTGTTTTCGAGGACTGTTTTCGAGGAGCCATCATGGCCAAGCCATCAGTGACGTCGACATCTCACCCATCCGGTGCCCTCAGCCTGGATGAGCTGATCGACTCACTGGTGGTGGCGCACCGGTCGGGCGCCGATCCGCTGCCTTTTTCCGGCCCCTCCACATGCCTGGCCTCGACTCGCGCCCTGGTCGAGGAAGAGCTGGGTGCCCTGGTCTCACGGATGCGGGGCGAGGAGGACCTGGCGCAGCTCGATCGTCTGCGCGAATGGCTGGATCAGGAACTGGTGCGACTTCAAGCCTGCTTTGCCGAGCGAAGAGAGCCGAGGCCCAGTTGGGCGGCGGGGCATCCACCGACGGCGCTCCGCGACAATCAGCGCCTGGTCATGCTCGATGCCCTTGATCTCGCACCAGAGGATTCGCTGGCCCGGCGCACCCTCGATCCCGGTTTCGATGTGGCGTCATTACTGGTGGGCCTGGCGATTCGTGGTGAATCCCGGCTGGCCAATCGCGCCCTGGATCGCTACTTGTTGCTCTCCGGTGACTATGCCCTGACCAGGTTACTGTCGGTATTCCAGGTAGCCCGTGCCCTGTCTTGTGCGCGGCGGGCCTTGCAGCGTCGCAGCGAGATGATGGAAGGAGAGCCGTTGGCTCATATTGCCGATGCCGTGGGGACGAGTCGTCGCTATCTTGCCTTGGCAGAGAAGATCTCGGTGTTCCGCTTCCCGCCTCTGATCATCGGTACAGGGGTTTCGGGAAGCGGCAAGAGTCGTTTTACTGCCAACATGGTCGAGAGGCTGGGCGCTGTCAGGCTCTGTTCGGATGTAGAACGACGGCGGCTGTTCGGTATCAGTCCACAGGACATGAATGCGGAACCGCCTGTGGATATCTTTACCGACGATGCCACTTCTCGTACCTATCAACGTCTGGCCGAACTCGCAGGAACCCTGCTCGACGCGGGTATTACCACGTGCGTGGATGCCACTTGTCTTGCTCGCAGGCAGCGCAAGCTGCTCTGCCAACAGGCCGAGGCGCGAGGTCTACCGGTGCTGATCGTCAGCTTCGAGGCCGACGACGAGACCCTGGAGGCGCGTATTGTCAGGCGTGCTCAGCGGCAGGGCGTATTGCCGCAGGCCAGTCTGGACGTGCTGCACCGTCAGCAGTCGCTCTTCGAACCGTTTGATTCGGAAGAGCGGCAGCATCTGGTTTATCTGGATACCACGGCGGCTGATGCCACCGACACCCTGGCTTCCCTGATAGAACAACGTATCTACGCTGGTTGATAGAGATACCAACTCATACACATATTTTGCACCAATCTCTCATTAGCCGTGGCGCTATGGGGTGTCGTACGGTCAGTGCTTCATTTCCCTGCGAAAACTCGGCGGTACGCTGAAAAGATTTCTCCTCGCCCAGTTCATCGCCTGCAACCTGTTATGTACCTTGATTTTTCTGAAAATATTGTAGAGGTGAGACTTTACCGTATGCTCACTGACGAACAGTTTTTCAGCAATTTCCGAGTTGGTAGAACCAGTGCCAAGAAGCCCTATTATCTCCAGCTCACGCTGTGTCAGCCCACAGGCGGGCCGGTATGAATTCATTTGCTGGCGTCGGAGCAGCAGAATCATTCTTGACATGAGTGCGCGGGACATCCAGAGGCTTCCATCCTGCAAGGCCTGCATACCTTTGCAGATCAGCTCGATGCTGTCGTTACGATAGAAGATGCCCTGGAGGTTGAGCGTCGAGAGCAGCTCGACGGCATGGTCCTCACCCCGGACATTGAACGCAGCGAGACTGATATCCTCATGCTCATCGGCTATACCCTGCCAGCGTTGCATGCTGGCTTCGCTCAGATGATCCAGGTCGAGAATGACCAGCATCGGCTGGTTTTCATCGATTTTCGGTTCCTCGCTGTCGCTGACGGCAACGATGTCATGCTCGAATTTCTGCTGAATGTATTCGATAAACAGCTTCGACTGCGGGTTGATGTCTGTCACCAGCAGAACATGACGGTCCATGTTGTCCATGATGCTTTCTCCTCCCTTCAAAAGCTCTAATTCTTGAGAATTGTAACATAACGTGAACGAAACACCTGTTGGAGTTTTGTACATAAAGTGTAAATTTGTTAATAACTAATTATTATTACCTTATAACTTTATTATGCAACTCCTGTACTGCAAGGCTCTGCAACAAAGGCTAGCTAATCCTTATGGTGCATGAAATTGCTCTCCTGGCAATGGGTTTCATCAGGTATTAGACAACCCTTACGACAATATACACAAGTAGCAGGGCTCTGTGTAAGTCTCATCCCGAATAATCTCATGGCAATATAATTTCCTTTTAAAACAACGAATTGAATTATGGAGAAGTTCTTTTTTCCTTTCAGTTTTCGATGCATTAGTGTTTCAGGTTTTTGATGCCTCCTTGTTTCTTCTAATGCTTGATGTATTAAGATTCTCGTACTTTGTTTATATACATTCATATCTTCGTAAGCTTTTTTTCTAGTTCATCTCATGAATTAAATGTGTGTCATTAAGATGGACGAGTACATGCAATCCTGATGGGCTCTGACAGCATGGTAGCTATCCCTACTTTTGTAAAGTTGTGTCACAGTTCTGTTGACTCTTGCCTGCTTCGTACCCTGCGGATGCTCTCTATGGCATACTCTTGTTCATTCTCTCTGCGTTGCGAGGTGACCTTGTGTCGGGTCGAAAAACATTGGTTCTGGCCAGTGGAAATGCCGGAAAAATCAAGGAGTTCAACCAGCTATTGAGGGAGCTTGGAATCCATGTCCGGCCGCAGGCGGAATACGGAGTGGCCGATGTCGAGGAGACCGGGCTGACATTCGTCGAGAACGCCCTGCTCAAGGCACGCGAAGCGAGCCGAGTCAGTGGACTGCCCGCCCTGGCGGACGATTCCGGCCTGGAGGTGGATTACCTCCAGGGTCAGCCTGGTATCTACTCCGCCCGATACGCCGGGGAGCCGAAAAATGATGCGCGTAATAATGACAAGCTGCTTGCGGCGCTTGCCGGGATACCGTCGGCCCGTCGTACCGCCCGCTACTGGTGTGTTCTGGCCTATCTACGCCATGCCGAAGACCCGGTACCCCTGATCGTGCAGCGCAGTTGGGAGGGTGAGATTCTGACCGCACCACGCGGTGACGGCGGCTTCGGGTACGATCCGCTGTTCTGGTTACCTTCCCTGGGCAAGAGCGTGGCTGAGCTCAGTGCCGAAGATAAGAACCGGCTTAGCCACCGGGGAAGGGCTCTGCAGTCGCTGGCGGCGGCCCTTGGTGAGACGTCGGCAAAGTGAGCGCTCTGTCCCGGCGAGTCGGGCTGCCGCCGCTGGCGCTCTACGTGCATGTGCCCTGGTGCGTGCGTAAATGCCCCTACTGCGATTTCAACTCGCATGGGGTAGGACACGGCGCCGACCTCCCCGAAGCAAATTATCTGGCTGCGTTGCTCCAGGACCTCGAGGCCGAACTGCCATTGGTTGGTGGGCGCGAGCTGACCAGTATCTTTATCGGCGGAGGCACACCGAGCCTGATGTCTGCCGGCTTCTATGAACGGTTGTTCGATGTACTGGCCACGCAGTTGTCACTGGCCTCCGATGTCGAAGTCACGTTGGAAGCGAACCCGGGAACCCTGGAACGCGGTCGATTCCAGGGCTATCGGGCAGCGGGCATCAATCGGCTCTCCCTGGGGGTACAGAGTTTTCAGGATGGTCAACTTCATGCCCTGGGCCGTATCCACAGCGGTGGCGATGCGATAGCTGCAGTGGACGAGGCGCGCTATGCCGGGTTCGATAACATCAACCTCGACCTGATGCATGGCTTACCGGGCCAGACACCGGCTTTGGCGCTTGATGACCTCGACCTTGCTCTCTCCCTCTCTCCGGAGCACCTTTCCTGGTACCAGCTCACGCTGGAACCCAATACCGAGTTTCATTCACGCCCTCCGGTCCTGCCCGAAGAGGAGATGCTGTGGGAGATCCAGGACCTTGGCCATGAGCGACTCGAGGCGGCCGGGCTGGTTCGCTACGAGATATCGGCTTACGCCCGGCCGGGTATGCAGTCGCGTCACAATCTTAACTACTGGCGTTTCGGTGACTATCTGGGGATCGGTGCCGGCGCTCATGGCAAGCTGAGTGCCACCGATCCCCAGGGCGAACTGCATATCGAACGGCGATGGAAGGCGCGTCAGCCGGAAGCCTATCTGCGTCGCTCTGAGGACCCCCGCGGCTTTGTCGCTGGACGCACCGAGGTGGAGGAGGAAGAGTTGCCGCTGGAATTTGCCATGAATGCGCTGCGCCTGGTTGAGGGTGTGTCGATGGCAGACTGGGAGGCGCATACTGGACGTCCGGCCGCCACCCTGGAGGCTCGCCTCCTGCCGGCGCGAAAAAAAGGACTTCTTGTGGAAGATGGCCGGCGACTGCAGGCATCGCCTCAAGGTCTATTATTCTTGAATGAGTTGCTGGTTATGATTGGCGAAGCCGATGCCGGCACTGAATGAATGACTCCCTGACCTCCGGAGATAACTATGTTCAAACCCCTTCGTCTTGCTGTGCCGCTCGCGGCCGCTGCCCTGCTGATCGGCTGTGCCACGACTGACCCCTACGGCGGCCAGACCCAGCGCTCCAGCACCATGACCGGTGCCGGTGTGGGTGCAGCCGTCGGAGCCGCAGCCGGCGCCCTGTCGGGCAGCGGCAGCACCAGTCGGCGCGATCGTGCGCTGATCGGCGCCGCGGTGGGTGCTGCTGCAGGCGCCGGCGTCGGTGCCTATATGGACCGGCAGGAGCAGCAGCTGCGCGAAAGCATGAGGGGCACCGGCGTCGACGTGGAGCGTCGCGGCGATGATATCGTGCTCAACATGCCAAGCAGCGTAACCTTCGGCTTCGACTCCAGCGAGCTGACCCCGAGCGCCCGCAACGCACTCAACGATGTTTCGTCGATCCTGACGCAATATACCGATACGCGGGTCAATATCGCCGGGCATACCGACAGCACCGGTGATGCCGGCTACAACCAGCGGCTTTCCGAGCGCAGGGCCGAGTCAGTCGGCAACTATCTGGCTCAGAACGGCGTAACACGCAATCGGCTCTATATGACCGGCTATGGCGCAAGCCAGCCGGTGGCGAGTAACGCAACCGAGGATGGCCGCGCCCAGAACCGGCGCGTCGAGATTACGCTCACTCCGATCGAGAGCCAGTTCCAGCAATAGACCGGCCATGCCTGTCGCTCGAACCGGGCCCGTCACTGACAGTGGCGGGCCTTTTCGATAGTCTTTGCCAGGAATCGTCACTTTCCAGACAAGACGCCGAGGCTGGTCTCGTTGCCAGCCTGGTGTGAAGCCCTCCAGCCGATTCGCCACCTCAAGGACCCGTGGCCATGCTTTCCTATCAACACGCCTACCATGCCGGCAACTTCGCCGATGTGCACAAGCACCTCATGCTCTTTGCCGTTACCGGCTACTTGCTGTGCAAGGCGTCACCGATCACCTATATCGATACCCATGCCGGGCGCGGGCTCTACCCGCTATCCGCGGCGGAGAGCCAGAAGCTGCAGGAGCATCGCCAGGGTGCGGAGCGACTCTGGCAGGAGAGACAGGCGCTGGCGGCGGAGCCCCTGATCGGCGACTGGCTGTCACTGCTGGCCGAGGCTCAGTTGACCGCTGGCAAGCAGGCGTCACCAACGCTGGACTGCTACCCGGGATCCCCCTGGTGGCTCACAAGGCAGTTGCGAGACGTGGATCGGCTGGCGCTTTTCGAGCTGCATCCCGGCGAGCACGAGCACCTGGCCGCTCAGCGCCTGCCGAAGAACGTGAAGCATATCCATGGCGATGGCCTGAAGGGCCTGCTGCAGCGATTGCCGGTAGCCACGCCGCGGCTTTGCGTATTGATCGATCCCAGCTATGAACGCAAGTGCGAGTACGTAGAGGTGGCCGAGACCGTGCTGGCGGCCATGCGCAAGGTGCGGCACGGCGTGGTACTGGTGTGGTACCCGCTTTTGCCTGCCGGTCGCCACAGCGAGCTGCTGGAAGGGCTGCGCAATGGGGGCCTGCGCAAGATCTGGCGCAGCGAAGTTGTCCTGCGCGAGCCAAGCAGCGAGGAGCGAGGCATGTATGGCAGCGGCATGCTGGTCATCAATCCGCCCTGGGGGCTGGAGGAGCAGCTGGTATCTGCCATGAAGCGGATCGAGCCGCTGCTGGGTCCTGATGCCAGTCACCGTGGCGAGTGGTGGGTAGCGGAGTAGGGCGGTAGCGACCTACTTGCCGATACAGAAGCTGCCGAATATTTCTCCCAGCAGATCGTCGGCACTGAACTCGCCGGTGATCTCGCCCAGCGCCTGTTGGGCATCGCGCAGGTCCTCGGCGAGCAGTTCCCCGGCGCCGTAGCCGCTGAGCTGCTCTTCGCCGTTGGTGAGGGCTCGCTTCGCCCTGTCGAGTGCATCGAGGTGGCGCCGTCGAGCGGAGAAGCGCCCTTCCGTGGTGCTGGCATACCCCATCACCTCCTTCAGGTGTGACTTCAGGTTATCCACACCCTGGCCGGTCTTGGCTGAGAGCCGGATGACCGGCGTGGCTGTGGATAACTCGATGCCGGCCACTTCCTCGTTCGTATCGATCTTGTTGCGAACCAGTGTCAGCCGGCTGGGGTCGCTGAGTCGCTCGACGAATTCGGGCCAGATCGCCATGGGGTCGGTGGCGTTGGTCGTGGTGGCATCCACCAGCAGCAGCACCCGGTCGGCCTTCTCGATCTCGCTCCAGGCACGCGCCACGCCGATGCGTTCCACGGCGTCCGGGGTGTCGCGCAGGCCGGCCGTATCGATCACATGCAGCGGCATCCCATCGATATGGATGTGTTCGCGCAGAACGTCCCGGGTGGTGCCCTCGATTTCGGTGACGATGGCCGTCTCCTGCTCGGTCAAGGCATTGAGCAGGCTCGACTTCCCGGCGTTGGGGCGCCCCGCGATGACCACATTCATGCCTTCGCGCATCAGCGCGCCCTGAGCGGCGGCGGTGCGCACCGCCGCCAGCTCCGCTTTCACCGCCCCCAGCATCTCGGCCACTCTGCCGTCGGCGAGAAAGTCGATCTCCTCTTCGGGGAAGTCGATGGCCGCTTCCACGTAGATACGCAGCTCGATCAATTGCTCGACCAGCGCCGAGACCCGGCGCGAAAATTCGCCCTGGAGCGAGCGTAGCGCATTCTCGGCGGCAGACCGGGAACTCGCCTCGATCAGGTCGGCGATGGCTTCGGCCTGTGCCAGGTCGAGCTTGTCGTTGAGAAAGGCGCGTTCGGAGAACTCCCCCGGTCGTGCCAGGCGTGCGCCCAGCTGCACGCAGCGCTCCAGCAGCAGGTCCATGATCACCGGTCCGCCGTGTCCCTGCAGCTCCAGCACGTCCTCGCCGGTAAAGGAGTGTGGCGCCTGGAAGTAGAGCCCGATGCCTTCGTCGATCACCCGCACGTCGCCCTGGAAGGGTGCGTAGTGGGCATGGCGGGGCGGGGGACAGCGACCGAGCACCCCCTCGGCGATGGTCCGACAGCCGGGGCCGGACACACGAATGATGCCGACACCGCCTCGTCCCGGTGGGGTGGCAAGAGCAGCGATGGTGTCCGGAATATAGAGGCGATCTGCCATGGTGGGCTCCTCACAGCCAGGGTGGCCGGGTGGCCGGGTGGCGGCTATTGTCCTTTTCACGGGCCGGAAACGCCAGACCCCTGCCGTGGCAGGGGTCTGGTGGTTCGAGAAAGAAGAAGGTCTATTTGGTCTTCATTCCCTTGCCGACGGTGGGATCATTCTCGATCTTGCGCGTGATCACGTACTGCTGTCCGATCGAGATCAGGTTGTTGACCACCCAGTAGATGACCAGACCCGCCGGGAACCAGAGGAAGAAGAAGGTGAAGACGATCGGCAGCATCTTCATGATCTTCGCCTGCATCGGGTCCGGAGGCGTGGGGTTGAGCATCTGTTGAACGAACATCGAGGCGCCCATCAGGATCGGCAGGATGAAGAACGGGTCCCTCATCGACAGATCCTGAATCCAGAACATGAAGGGCGCATGGCGCAGCTCCACGGATTCCAGCAGCATCCAGTACAGCGCAATGAAGACCGGCATCTGCACCAGTATCGGCAGACAGCCACCCAGAGGATTGATTTTCTCCTTCTGGTAGAACTTCATCATCTCCTGGGACATCTTCTGGCGGTCGTCGCCGTACTGCTCCTTGAGGCGCTGCATCTCCGGGCCCAGCTTGCGCATGCGGGCCATGGACTTGTAAGCCTTGGCGGAGAGCGGCCACATGACCAGCTTCACCACGATGGTCAGGAACACGATCGACCAGCCCCAGTTACCGATCAGGCTGTGGATCTGATCCAGCAACCAGAACAGCGGATTGGCGATAAACCATAGCCAGCCGAAGTCGACGGTCAGGCGCAGGTTGGGCGCTACCTGCTCGAGGTAGCTCTGCACCTTCGGCCCCATGTAGAGGGTCGCACCCAGGCGGGCTTCGCTATCCGGTGCCACCGTACTCACGGAGCCGGCAAAGGCGGCGACATTGCGATCGCGTGAGTCGGTGGAGGCATACTGCAGATTCTGCTGGTTCTGCGGTGGCACCCAGGCGGTGACGAAGTAGTGCTGCAGGATGGCCACCCAGCCACCCTGGACGTCCCGATTATTGAAGCGCCCACGCTGGATGTCGTCGAAATCGACCTTCTCGTAGCGATCTTCCGGTGACGAGTAGGCCGCCCCGAGATAGGAGCTCATGCCAAGGGCCACGCCACTTGAAGGGTCGGGGCTGTTGTCACGAGCGAGCTGACCGATGAAGCGCGCGGTAACCGGCTCTTCTGTGTTGTTGGCCAGATAGTAATGAACATCTACCGCGTAGCTACCCCGCTCGAAGGAGAAGCGCTTGATGATGTCGACACCATTGACCTCGGCAGCGAGGTCGACGTTCAGGCGATTCTCATCGTCGCTCATGCGGTAGCTGGTGCTTTCCGGTGTAAAGCCGATACGACCGGAGTGCCCGTCAAGCTGAAGTCCCGAGCGGGCCACATAGCTGCGTATCTCGCTATCGGAGAGCAGCACGTAGGGGCGGTCGGAGTCCAGGGTCATTCGGTGCTGGGGCAGCGCGGCGTAAACGATATCGCCCCCCTGGGGATCGATACGCAGGTCCAGGACATCAGTGACCACGGCAATCAGGTCGCGGGTACCCGTCGCACGTGCCGGTTCGCCAGGCATGTCCCCCGGCACCTCTTCTTCGGCGCGGGGCGCGGCAGGGACGGCCAAGTCATCGTCCGGATCCACGCTCTCTTCCCCGGGCGCAGGCGCGGTGAAGGTGGGTGCTTCAGGCTCAGGAGCAACCTGGCCGTAGTCCTGGTTCCACTGAATGACGAGCAAGTAGGCAAGCACGGCCAGTGGAATCAACAAAAGGAGTCGTTTTACGTCCATTGAGAGTTCTGCCCGGTGGGTAGTGAACATGCCGCTGGAACGGTATGCGCTGCCACGTTGATATGCGAAAGCCTGCCCAAGGCAGGCTATCGTGGCGGCGACAGGCACCGCATCCGGTCAGGATGCCATCGACTTGCGTACGTCTCGCTCCAGCCGACGCCACATGCCGGAGAGCAGGCGGTGCAGTGTCGCATTATCCAGCTCATTGGCGCCCCGTCGAGCCAGTACCACGATGTCGACGGCGGGAAGCTGATGCTGCTGAAGGCGAATGGACTCGCGAGTCAGCCGCTTCAGGCGATTGCGATCCACGGCTCTACGAACGTTCTTCTTGCTGAAGACCAGGCCGAGACGGGGGTGGCCCAGTCCGTTGGGACACGCCAGGGCCATTAGCCCATTGCCATGTACCTTGAATGCAGCGTGATCGAAGACAAATCGATAGTCCCCGGCAGTCAGTAAGCGCAGCTGCGGGGGGAAGTCATGACCGGACACGCGCAATCCGCGATCAGGCGCTCAGGCGCTTGCGGCCCTTGGCGCGACGGCGCGACAGTACGGCACGACCGTTCTTGGTGGCCATGCGAGCACGGAAGCCGTGCACACGCTTGCGCTTGAGAACGCTGGGTTGAAAGGTGCGTTTCATAACTCTTGATTCCCACGTGGTGTGTTTGGACGGAATGTCTTACAGGAAATGCCCGGGCTCCTTGCGGGAACCTGGGGAGATTCGGTTCAAGACCGGAAATTGTAGTGACTTCGGGGCTCCGACGCAATTCCTCAGCCGCCCAAATTTCAATTGGCATGCCGCCAGCGAATCTATAGTTACTAAATGAATTTTTACTGAAGCTGTTATTAATACTGGGGATGCTTTCTGTTGATAAGCTACAAAAGCGCTTGATAAACAATAGTGTGCAGTGCAGCATGGCTTGTGGAAAAGCTCTGTGCTTCCGGTAGGGTTTCTGTTGATTCCTTGTGTGAAATTGTCGTTTTTGTCCACAGCTTGGGCCGCCTTCCTGGCTATACAAGGGTTATCCTGTTGATCCATGTGTGATTTTCCACAGCGCTTTTCGACGGCTGCTGCGTGTGGATAACCCGACGGGTGAAGGATACAATGGCCGGTCATGCATCAACCGGATGGTGAGGTCGAGTGTCGCTTGCTCTTTGGCAAAAGTGTTTGGATTTCCTGCAGGATGAGCTGAACGCCCAGCAGTTCAACACCTGGATCCGTCCGCTTCAGGCGGAAGAGGGGGAGTCCAATGAGCTGCTTCTTCTGGCACCCAATCGCTTTGTTCGCGATTGGGTTGGGGATAAGTATGCCAAGCGGATCAACGAGCTGCTGCGCGACCTGGCCCCAGCCAAGCCTCCCCGCGTGGTATTGACGGTCGGCAGCCGCCGCGCCGCTGCTCCCAGGCCGCGAGAGCTCGGAGCGCCGGTCTCGGCCAGTCCGCGATCGCCCCTCGGGCCTGCCGTACATACCCCCCCACGGGGAGATATCGGCGACGAGCGTGAGATCGATCGACAGCGAGAAGAGGGGCGTTCGGCACGACGCGCCACTGGTGAACGAGAGGTACAGGTCGAGGGTAGCCTCAAGCACAACAGTGGCCTCAACCCCAATTTCACTTTCGAGACCTTCGTCGAGGGCAAGTCGAACCAGCTGGCCAGGGCGGCTTCCCGTCAGGTCTCGGAAAACCCGGGTGGCGCCTACAACCCGCTGTTTCTCTATGGCGGTGTCGGCCTGGGCAAGACACACCTGATGCACGCCGTGGGTAACGCACTGGCCACCCGCCGGGAGAATGCCACGGTGGTCTATCTCCATTCGGAGCGTTTCGTCGCCGACATGGTCAAGGCGCTTCAACTGAACGCGATCAACGATTTCAAGCGTTTCTATCGTAGCGTCGATGCGCTGCTGATCGACGATATCCAGTTCTTTGCCGGCAAGGAGCGCTCCCAGGAGGAGTTCTTCCACACCTTCAATGCCTTGCTCGAGGGTGGCCAGCAGATGATCCTGACCTCCGATCGCTATCCCAAGGAGATCAGCGGCGTCGAGGAGCGACTCAAGTCGCGTTTCGGCTGGGGATTGACGGTGGCGATCGAGCCGCCGGAGCTGGAGACGCGGGTGGCTATCCTGATGAAGAAGGCCGATCAGGCCAAGGTCGACCTGCCCCACGATGCGGCCTTCTTCATTGCCCAGAAGATTCGCTCCAACGTGCGCGAACTGGAAGGGGCGCTGAAAAAGGTCATTGCCGACTCCCACTTCATGGGCAAGCCGATTACCCAGGATTTCATCCGCGAGTCGCTCAAGGATCTGCTGGCCCTGCAGGACAAGCAGGTGGGGGTCGACAACATCCAGCGCACCGTTGCCGAATACTACAAGATCAAGCTGTCCGACCTGCTGTCGAAGCGCCGTTCCCGTTCCGTTGCCCGGCCTCGCCAGGTGGCCATGGCACTGGCCAAGGAGCTGACCAATCACAGCCTGCCGGAGATTGGCGATGCCTTCGGTGGGCGTGACCACACAACGGTACTGCATGCCTGCCGCAAGGTGCTGGCATTGCAGGAAGAGAACGCGGATATCCGCGAGGACTACAAGAACCTGCTGCGGCTCTTGACCAGCTGAGCCGCGAGGTTCCCTGGCCATTGATGCCAACGCCCGACACCTTTCTTCAGGATTAGACGTGGAGCCGACATGAGATTTTCCATTTCCCGCGAGGCGCTGCTTCGGCCATTGGCGCTGGTTGCCGGCGTGGTGGAGCGCCGCCAGACCCTGCCGGTGCTGTCCAACGTGCTGATACAGGTCGATCATGAGCAGGTGGCGCTGACGGGCACCGACCTGGAAGTCGAGCTGATCGGGCGTACCGCCGCGTCCCTGGTGGAGGTGCCCGGATCGGCCACGGTCCCGGCGCGCAAGCTGATGGATATCTGTAAATCGCTGCCCGACCAGGCCGAGCTCCAGTTCAGCCTGGAGGATGGTCGCGCCGTGTTGCGTAGCGGTCGCTCCCGTTTCACCCTGTCGACGCTGCCGGTGGCGGAGTTCCCCAATATCGAGGATACCCAGGGCGATGTGGAGCTGAGCCTGCCCCGTGGAACGCTCAAGCATCTTATCGATGCCACCTCTTTCGCCATGGCCCAGCAGGATGTCCGCTATTACCTCAACGGCATGCTGCTTGAGCTGCGCTCGAACCTGGTCCGCACGGTGGCCACCGATGGCCACCGGCTAGCCGTCTGTTCTCGCCCCGCCGAGATCCAGGTCGAGCCGGCCCGCAAGCTGATCGTGCCGCGCAAGGGCGTGCTCGAGCTGGTGCGCCTGCTCGATGACAGCGACGAGCCGGTTACGCTGACATTGAGCGCGAGCCACGTGCGTGCTCACACCGGCGACTTCACCTTTACCTCCAAGCTGGTTGACGGCAAGTTCCCCGATTACGAGCGCGTGGTGCCAAGGGGAGGGGACAAGGTGTTCATCGCCGATCGCACGGAGCTGCGCCAGGTGCTGTCGCGTACCTCCATCCTCTCCAACGAGAAGTATCGGGGGGTGCGCCTGCACCTGAAGGAAGGCAACCTTCAGGTCATGGCGAACAATCCCGAGCAGGAAGAGGCCGAGGAGAATGTGGCCGTCGAGTACGGCGGCGATGCGCTGGAGATAGGCTTCAATGTGGGCTACCTCATCGATGTGCTCAACGTGCTGGATGAGGATCGCATGCAGATGACGCTGGCGGATTCCAATAGCAGTGCCTTGATGGAGGAGCCGGGCGGCGGCGATGCACTTTACGTTGTCATGCCGATGCGCCTCTGAATGGATATGCCGGATCGCTGCCCGGCTGCGCGTACGGCACCACTGCCGTTACGGGCCGTGGTAGCGGTGTTAGCGTGACACATGCTGATTAACCGCTTAAATTTCAATGGCTTAAGAAATCTCTCTGCAGTCGATTTCGAGCCGGGGCCGGGCATCAATCTCATCGTGGGCGCCAATGGGAGCGGCAAGACGAGCTTGCTGGAAGGCATCCACATCCTTGGCATGGGGCGCTCCTTCAGGACTCGCCAGCTGAGGAACGCCATCTCCCATGATGCGCAGTCCATGACACTCTTCGCTCGCCTCGACGGCGAGCCGCCGGTGCCGATCGGCATTCGTCGTTCCCGCGATGCCCCCGAGCTGGAAATACGTATGGGAGGGGAGCGCGTCGAGCGACTGTCGCAGTTGATCGAAACACTGCCACTCCAGCTGGTTAACCCCGATGCATTCCGGCTGCTGGAAGGGGCTCCGGCCGGTCGACGGGAGTTCCTCGACTGGGGAGTGTTTCACGTGAAACATGGATTTTTCGATGCCTGGCGGCGCGCGCGGCGCGCCCTCAAACATCGGAATGCATTGCTCAGGCGTGATAGAATGGATGCCAAATCGCTGTCGGCCTGGGAGCACGAATTGGCACACTGGGGCGACCGCGTCGATAGCCTCAGAAACGACTGGATGGCAGAGTTCCTGCCTGTCTTCGAGGAAACGCTGTCGCAACTACTGGCGCTGCCCGACCTGACGCTGGGTTACTCACGCGGTTGGGATAGAAAGCGCAGCCTGCTCGATATTCTCGAACAGGGGCGCGCGACGGATCAGCAGATGGGCTTTACCCAGCAAGGGCCACAGCGGGCCGACCTGCGTATTCGTCTTGGACGGCATCCAGCAGTCGAGGTTTTGTCGCGTGGCCAGCAAAAGCTGGTCGTTACTGCGCTCAAGCTGGCGCAGGGTAGGTTGCTGGAGCAAACGACCGGCCAGTCGTGCCTCTACCTGGTCGATGACTTGCCGGCGGAACTCGATGCCAGGCATCGGCAGGTATTCTGCCGTTTGCTGGAATCGATGCGCTGCCAAGCCTTCATTACAAGTGTCGAACACGATGCCCTGGTGGGACCCTGGCAGTCTCAAACCCCGCTGGAGATGTTTCACGTGAAACATGGCAGTGACGGGTCAGGAACGCTGGTGCCACAGGCACAGATAGACTTCATGACGGAGTAGTCAATGAGCGAGCAGGCTTACGACTCAACGAGCATCAAGGTACTCAAGGGCCTGGATGCCGTTCGCAAGCGTCCCGGCATGTATATCGGGGATACCGATGATGGGACAGGCCTTCACCATATGGTGTTCGAGCTGGTGGACAACTCCATCGATGAAGCCCTGGCCGGCCACTGTAGCGAAATACGCGTGGTCATCCACCCCGATGAGTCGGTCACTGTCAGCGACAATGGTCGTGGCGTGCCCACCGATATGCACGAAGGCGAGGGCGTATCGGCGGCCGAAGTGATCATGACGGTGCTCCATGCCGGAGGCAAGTTCGACGACAACTCCTACAAGGTGTCCGGCGGCTTGCACGGAGTCGGTGTTTCGGTGGTCAATGCGCTTTCCGAAGAGCTCCGCCTGACAATCTGGCGTGCCGGCCAGGTTCACGAACAGATCTACCATCATGGCGTGCCCCAGGCCCCGCTCGGCGTCGTGGGAAAGACCGAGAAGACCGGAACGCGTGTCCATTTCAAGCCATCGACGGATACCTTCCACAATATCGAGTTCCATTACGATATTCTGGCCAAGCGTCTACGCGAACTCTCCTTCCTGAACTCCGGGGTGGCGATTCGCCTGATGGACGAGCGTTCAGGGAAGGAGGAGCTGTTCCACTACGAAGGGGGCCTCAGGGCTTTCGTGGACCATCTCAACACCAACAAGACGGTGCTCAACCCGGTCTTTCACTTCAATGCCGTGCGCGAAGATGGCGTCGAGGTTGAAGTGGCGATGCAGTGGAGTGATTCCTTCACTGAAAACATCTTCTGCTATACCAACAACATACCCCAGCGCGATGGTGGCACCCACCTTGCCGGCTTCCGCGCGGCGCTGACGCGCACCATGAACAACTACATCGAAGCGGAAGGCCTGCTGAAGAAGTCCAAGGTCAATACCGCCGGTGATGATGCTCGAGAAGGCCTGACGGCCATCATCTCGGTGAAGGTGCCGGATCCGAAATTCTCCTCGCAGACGAAGGAGAAGCTGGTCTCCTCAGAGGTGAAGACGGCGGTGGAGCAGGAGATGGGGCGGCTGTTTGCCGAGTACCTCATCGAAAAGCCCAATGAGGCGAAAGCCATCGTCAACAAGATGCTGGATGCGGCGCGCGCCCGTGAGGCGGCGCGCAAGGCGCGGGACATGACGCGCCGCAAGGGAGCCCTGGACATTGCTGGCCTACCCGGCAAGCTGGCCGACTGTCAGGAGAAGGACCCGAGCCTGTCTGAACTGTTCCTTGTCGAGGGTGACTCGGCGGGTGGCAGCGCCAAGCAGGGGCGTGCCCGCCGCACCCAGGCGATCCTGCCGCTGAAGGGCAAGATCCTCAACGTCGAGAAGGCACGCTTCGACAAGATGCTCTCCTCCGCGGAAGTCGGCACCCTGATCACGGCGCTGGGTTGCGGCATCGGCCGGGAAGAGTTCAACCCCGACAAGCTGCGCTACCACTCCATCATCATCATGACCGATGCCGATGTCGATGGGTCGCATATCCGCACCTTGCTGTTGACCTTCTTCTTCCGTCAGATGGGCCAGCTGATTGAGCGGGGGCACGTCTTCATCGCCCAGCCACCCCTCTACAAGATCAAGCGGGGCAAGCAGGAGACCTATCTCAAGGATGAGCAGGCGCTTATCGATTACCTCACTACCACCGCGATGGATGGTGCCCGACTCTATGTCAATCCCGACGCACCCGCGGTGACCGGTAGCCAGCTGGAATCCCTGGTCAAACAGTATCGTGACGTGATGAAGCGGATCGATCGCCTGTCGCGAGTCTATCCCAACGTGGTGCTGCGCAAGGTCGTCCATGCCGCGACGCTTGAGGGTGAGGCGAGCCTCAAGGACCGCGGCACTATGCAGAACTGGATCGAGTTCCTGCAGGCCGAGATGGATGCGCTGGTGGCCTATGAAGGCGGACCTCGCTATACGTTCCGCCTCGAGGAGGACACCGAGCGTGAGCTGTACCTGCCGGCGGTGACGCTGACCGCGCACGGTGTCAGCACCGACTATGTCTGGGGCATCGATTTCTTCACCAGCGCCGACTATCGCGCCATGGCTGCCCTTGGCACCACGCTCGATGGCCTGCTGGAGGAGGGGGCCTATATCGCCCGGGGCGAGCGCAAGAAGTCCGTGGAGAGCTTCTATCAGGCGCTGGACTGGCTGATGGCGGAAGCCCAGCGTGGCCTGGCCGTACAGCGCTACAAGGGGCTGGGCGAGATGAACCCGGACCAGCTCTGGGAAACCACCATGGACCCCGATACTCGCCGCTTGCTTCGTGTGACCATCGAGGATGCCGTTGCGGCCGACATGATGTTCAACACCCTCATGGGTGATGAAGTGGAACCGCGCCGCGCCTTCATCGAGCATAATGCCCTGGTTGCCAACCTCGATGTCTAGCCATGCGATGAGATGTTTCACGTGAAACATCGGCACTGTCCGACGCCGAGCGTCGGGTAACCAAGAAAAGAGGGCCCGCGAAAGCAGGCCCTCTTTTTTGCTGTGAAAAAGTGCGATGACAATAGGTTATGAGCTGTAATAAAGCGAGAGGCGGTGCAGGGGGTCGATAAAAGCTGGCGCGACTACCAGAGGGAGTGGGGCGTGTGTCGATTGATAGAGCTCGCAGGGGAGTGCAACGGCTTGGGGCAAGAGTCGAGTCGCCTTGGGGATCACCGTATGCGTACCAGGGGAAACCGTAGCCAGTCTCACGAGTTTATTGCGACAGCAGCCAGTCGGTAAAGGCCGCCAGGTCGTCGAAAATCATTGCCTGTTCCAGCCCGCTACCCTTGGTCTCCGTCCGCTTGCCCTTGCCGGTTCGCACCAGCACAGAACGACAGCCCATCGCTTCACCGGCCTGCAGGTCTCGCAGGCTATCCCCCACTATCCAGCTCCCGGAAAGGCTACTTAACCCCAGTGCCTGACGGATCTGCACGAGCAGTCCCGGGCGGGGCTTTCGACAGTCGCAGCCTTCGTCGGGTCCATGGGGGCAGTAGGCAATATGCGCGATGCGGCCGCCAGCGGCCGCCACGAGACGGTTGAGCTCATCGTGCATGCTCGCCAGCGTCGCTTCGTCGTAGTAGCCGCGAGCGATTCCCGACTGATTGGTCGCTATGGCAACACTCCAGCCGGACTGGCTCAGGCGGGCAATCGCATCAATGGAACCGGCGTAGGGAATCCACTCCTCGAGTGACTTGATGTAGTTGTCGGAGTCGTGATTGATGACACCGTCTCGGTCGAGAATGACAAGCTTGCTGGCATCGTACATGGCACATCCGTATATGGCAGATCGGAACCTGGCGGGCAGGGGAATAGTGTTTCACGTGAAACATCCGGCGCCAAGCGGTGGTTGCCGAGGGTGAATGTTTCACGTGAAACATCAGACAAGAAAAAGCCGGCGAGAGGTTCTCGCCGGCTCTGGCACATCAAGCGAAGGCTACTGCTGGAGCAGGGCGATATCCGCCACTTCGAGAAACAGCCCCTGGAGGCCAGCCAGCAGGGCCAGGCGATTGGTGCGGGTGGCTTCATCCTCCGCCATGACCATGACCTGGTCGAAGAAGGTATCGACGGGATCACGCAGGCTCGCGAGGGCATCCAGCGCCTCACGGTAGCGGCCCTCGGCAAACAGCGGCATAACAGCCTCGCGCTGGGCGGCGATGGCCTTGAAGAGCGACTCTTCGGCCGATTCCTGCAGCAATGCCGGGTCAACGCTGGTGACGACTCGGCTGTCCTGCTTGGCGAGGATGTTGGCGACACGCTTGTTGGCAGCGGCCAGGGCGGAAGCCTCTTCACGCTGGGCAAAGGCATGAACGGCACGAAGACGCCGGGCAAAGTCCAGTGGGCGAGTCACCGGCCGGGCACGCACGGCGTGATAGACCTCGGCCTCGATCCCTTCATCCTGCCCCCAGGCGCGGAAGCGGTCGAGCATATAGGTCAGGACTTCCTCGACCAGGCTCTCGGCGTAGGGGAGCTCCTGATGTTGCGCAGCAGCAAGTTCCAGCAGCTCGCGGAGATCCAGATCGAGTTCGCCCTTGACCAGGATGTTGAGCACCCCGATGGAGGCGCGGCGGAGGGCGAAGGGGTCCTTGGTGCCGGTGGGTCGTGCGCCGATACCGAAGATGCCGGTCAGGGTGTCGAGCCGGTCGGCCAGCGCCAGTGCGAGACCGGTACGGGTCTCGGGAATGGCGTCGGTAGCGAAGCGTGGCAGGTACTGCTCCTCAAGCGCCTGGGCGACGTCGGCCGGCTCGCCATCCTGGCTGGCATAGTAGCGGCCCATGATGCCCTGAAGCTCGGGGAATTCGAGCACCATTTCGGTGATCAGGTCGCACTTGCCGAGCTCGGCGGCGCGCCGGGCATGGGCCACGTCGCCGCCGATGCGGCCGGCGATGAAGGCGGCGACCGCCGCCGTGCGATGCGCCTTGTCGGCCAGGGTGCCGAGCTGTTGCTGGAACAACACGCTGGTGAGACCGTCGATGCGGCTGGCGAGCGGCTGCTTGCGGTCGGTGTCGTAGAAGAAGGCGGCATCGGCCAGGCGGGGGCGAATCACCTTCTCGTTACCCTCGATGACCTGCTGCGGATCCTGGCTATCGATATTGGCGATGGTGATGAACAGGGGCTTGAGCTTGCCGGCATCGTCGAGCAGATGGAAGTACTTCTGGTTGGCCTTCATCGAGGAGATGAGGCACTCGGCGGGAACCTCGAGGAAGCGTTCGTCGAAGCTGCCGGCCAGCGCCACGGGCCACTCCACCAGGCCGCTCACTTCGATGAGCAGATCCTCGTCGATGACCGCCGTGGCCTCCTGGACCTCCGCCTCGGACAGCACCTGCTCGCGAATGCGCTCCCGGCGCTTATCACGATCGGCCAGCACCCAGGCGTTTTCCAGGGCGACAAGGTAGTCGTCGGCATGGGCCAGATCGATGGCTTCGGGGGCGTGGAAACGGTGCCCGCGGGTCCTGCGACCGGCGGATAGGCCGAGGACCTCGGCGTCGACGATGTCGCTGCCATAGAGCATCACCAGCCAATGCACCGGGCGGGAGAACTCGATGCGCGAGGCCCCCCAGCGCATGTTCTTGGGCACCGGAAGGGCGGCTACCGCCTTGGCGGCGATAGCGGGCAGCAGTGCCGTCGTCGCTTCACCCGACTGCCGCTCGCGGTAGCCGAGCCAGGTGCCCTTGTCGGTCTCCAGGTGAATCAAGTCGGCCACATCGACGCCGCATGAGCGGGCAAAGCCCTGGGCGGCCTTGGTAGGCTCGCCATCCTTGTAGGCGGCGGCCAGCGCGGGTCCGCGACGCTCGACTTCGCGGTCGGGCTGCCTGTCGGCCAGCTCGGTGACCTGCACGGCCAGGCGGCGGGGGGTGGCCCAGGCGTGAACGTCGGCAAAGGCGATATCGGCATCGGCGAGACCACGGCGGATGCCGTCGGCCAGGGCGTCGGAGAGCGCATCGATGGCCCCCGGCGGAAGCTCCTCGGTCCCCAGTTCCAGCAAAAAGGTATCAACAGCCATGTTCAAGCGTCTCCCTGTTCAGCAAGCGGCTCTTTGGCGAGCAGTTCCTGGCGCAGGGCCTCGGGGGCCATGGGGAAACCGGCGGCCTTGCGTGAATCGTAGTAGGCGTGTGCCACGTCGCGGGCCATGGTGCGCACGCGCAGGATGTAGCGCTGGCGTTCGGTGACGGAAATGGCGTGGCGTGCATCCAGCAAGTTGAAGGTATGGGACGCCTTGAGTACCTGCTCGTAGGCGGGCAGCGGCAGGCTGGCTTCGAGCAGCTTGGTGCACTCCTTTTCCTGATGGTCGAAGGCGGTGAACAGCGCGGGCACATCGGCCTGCTCGAAGTTGTAGGCCGACTGCTCCCGCTCGTTCTGCAGGTAGACGTCGCCGTAGGTGACCCGGGAACCATCCGGTGCAACGGTCCAGACGAGGTCATAGACGCTGTCGACGTTCTGCAGGTACATGGCGATACGCTCGAGGCCATAGGTCAGCTCGCCGGTGACGGGGTAGCATTCGATGCCGCCGGCCTGCTGGAAATAGGTGAACTGGGTCACCTCCATGCCGTTGAGCCAGACCTCCCAGCCGAGCCCCCAGGCACCCAGGGTGGGCGACTCCCAGTTGTCCTCGACGAAGCGAATGTCATGTACCAAGGGGTCGATGCCCAGGCGCTGGAGGGAGCCCAGGAAGAGCTCCTGCAGGTCGGCGGGGGAGGGCTTCATGACGACCTGGAACTGGTAATAGTGCTGGAGCCGGTTGGGGTTCTCACCGTAGCGACCGTCGGTGGGCCGGCGGGAGGGCTGCACGTAGGCGGCATTCCAGGTCTCGGGTCCGATGGAGCGCAGGAAGGTGGCGGGATGAAAGGTGCCTGCGCCGACCTCCATGTCCAGGGGCTGGAGCACCACGCAGCCCTGTTCGGCCCAGTATTGCTGCAGGGCCAGGATCAGGCCCTGGAAGGTCGTCGCGTCCGGCGTCGACCCCGGGGTCGAAGTCGACGATAGTGTCGAGAGTGTCATTGGGAAAGCACCGTTGGCCATGAATTCACGAGGCGTCAAGTATACAATCACAGGCACATCGGTTATAGGCGCAGTCAACGGCGCCGCAGCGAGGAACCCTAATGATCGTAGTGACAGGTGGTGCCGGCTTCATCGGTTCGAATCTCGTCAAGGCTCTCAACGAGCGTGGTCGCACGGACGTGCTGGTCGTCGACGACCTTCTCGACGGCACCAAGTTCGTCAATCTGGCCGACTGCACGCTCGGAGATTATCTGGACAAGGATGACTTTCGCGAGCGAGTCGAGGCGGTATTGCGTGGTGAGCCTTCGCGGTTGCCCCCCATCGAAGCCATCTTCCATGAGGGGGCCTGCTCGGACACCACCGAGTGGGATGGCCGCTTCATGCTCGACAACAACTTCGAGTATTCCAAGGTGCTGCTGCATTTCTGCCAGCTGCAGGGCATCCCCTTCATCTACGCCTCCTCGGCGGCGACCTACGGAGGCAGCCAGGTCTTTCGCGAGGAGCCCGAGTACGAGAAGCCGCTCAATGTCTATGGCTACTCCAAGCTGCTCTTCGACCAGTACGTGCGTGAGCACTGGCATGAGCTGACGAGCCAGGTGGTGGGGTTCCGTTACTTCAATGTCTACGGCCCGCGGGAGCAGCACAAGGGCAAGATGGCCAGCGTCGCCTTCCACCACCACACCCAGATATCGGCGGGTCAGGACCTCAAGCTGTTCGGCGCCTGGGATGGCTACGAGGCCGGCATGCAAAGTCGTGATTTCGTCTATGTGGGCGACGTGGTGAACGTCAATCTGTGGTTCCTCGACAACCCCGGGAAGTCCGGAATCTTCAACCTGGGCTCGGGGCGTGCCGAGCCCTTCAAGGCGATCGGTGAAGCCGTCATCGATTTCCACCGCCAGGGCAGGATCGAGTACATCGATTTTCCCGAAGAGCTCAAGGGCCGCTACCAGAGCTATACCCGGGCCGATATCTCACGCCTGCGGGAGGCGGGCTATGATGGCGAGTTCCGCACAGTGGCCGAGGGGGTGGGGGAGTACCTGCGCTGGCTCGGCGGAGAGACTGGATGAGTGCAGTGCCTTTGTCGGGCGAGCGCATCCTGGTGGTCGGCCCATCCTGGGTCGGTGACATGGTAATGGCTCAGAGCCTGCTGAAGACACTCAGGCAGCGCCAGCCCGATTGCCATATCGGCGTCGTGGCGCCCGGCTGGTCGCAGCCGATCCTGGAGCGCATGGAAGAAGTCGCCGAGGTGGCGACGCTGGACGTGACCCACGGTGAATTCGGCTGGGGCAGCCGGCGGGCGCTGGCGAAGCGGCTTACGGGTCGCTTCGACCGGGCGATCGTGTTGCCCCGCTCCTGGAAATCGGCGCTGGTCCCCTTCCTGGCGCGCATACCCCGGCGCACCGGCTATACCGGTGAGCAGCGCTTCGGGCTGCTCAACGAGCGACGCCCGCTGGACAAGACGGTGCTGGACCAGACCGTCAAGCGTTTCGTGGCGCTGGGCCTGCCAGCTGATGCTGATCTGGAAGCTCTGAGCGTGCCGCGTCCGCGGCTGCGGGTCGATACAGAGAACCTGGCTGCCGTGCGCGACAGCCTGGGGCTCTCGTCACGGCCGGCCATCGGCATGATGCCCGGGGCCGAATATGGCCCGGCCAAGCAGTGGCCGTTGGGACACTTTCGTGAACTGGCACAGCGCCTGGTGGCGGAAGGCTTCGAGGTGCGTGTGCTCGGCGGCCCCAAGGATGCCGAGGCCGGCGCGGTGATAGCAGAAGGGCAGACGGGCGTGCATAACCTGTGCGGCAAGACACGGCTGGCCGACGCCGTGGATCTGCTGGCCGACTGTCGGCAGGTGGTCACCAATGACTCGGGATTGATGCATGTGGCGGCCGCCGTTGGGACCGGCGTCCAGGCACTGTATGGTTCGTCGTCGCCGCGCTACACCCCGCCCCTGACCGACGAGGCCACGATTCATACCCTGGCGCTGGTGTGCTCGCCCTGTTTTCAGCGTACCTGCCCGCTGGGCCATACCAACTGTCTGGTGCAGCTCTCGCCCCAGCGGGTCCTGCAGGCGGTACTGGCCTCGCGAGCAGAGCTCATCGGCCGTAGCTGAAGCGTATCACTGGACCGAGGCGGGCTCCTCACCGGTAGCGTCCTCGGGGGTCTCCACCACCTGCTCTTGCGGTGCCGCTTCCGTTTCTTCGCGCTGCGGTGCTAGCCCTTCCCATAGGCGCTGCTGCAGGGCGTTCTCCTCGCGCATCCGAGCGTTCACGAACTCCATGCTGTGCTCCTCGATCAGGGTGGGTTCATCGGACAGCAGCGACACGCCGAGACCTGCCCGGTGCCAGTCGATGGTGAAACCCATGGCTTCCAGGATGGTGGGGAAAACGTCCACCATGGACGCCTCCCGTGTCTGCCTGTCGACGGGGATTCCGGGACCCAGCAGCATGAAGGTATTGTCGCGCTTGCTCTGGATCAGCTGCTCCCAGGCCGAGACTCGCATGGTCAGGTGGTCGCTGGCGATGACCACCAGGGTATTTTCCAGCAGCCCCTCACTATCCAGGCGCTCGACCAGGTCCCGGGCCAGCCAGGCCGAACACTCGACCGAATACAGGATATCTTCGCCATCGAATTCGCCCTGGCGATCGATACAGCGCTGGGCAGGATAGCCACGAGGGGCATGACCGGCCAGCGTGAGGTTGACCAAGCCCCAGGGGCCTTCCTCTTCGTTCAGGCGACGAATCTCCTCGACGGTGAAGTCGTAGAGCGAGTCGTCGTAGAGGCCCCAGTTGTTGAGGTAGTCGGGGTCGTCGAGGCGGGGCTGGAGGTCTTCGCGCCCCAGAATCGTTTCGAAGCCGTGATCCTGGTAAAACAGACCCTTGCCAGCGAAGGCAGTGCTGGCGCCGCCCATATAGGTGAGCCGATAGCCCTGCTCGGAGAGCAGGTCGCCCAAGCAGTCGACGCCGGGCACCACCGTTTCCAGCGGCGAGAACTGCCGATCATGTAGCAGGCCGGCCGGCATCAGTGGGGTGCCGCACTGGCTGGCGATCATGCCCGCCATGGTCCAGCCGGTATTGTCGAGCTGGTAGACACCCTCATAGACCAGACCCTCCTCGCCGATGGCCTCCAGGTCGGCATAGGCGTCGCCGAAGCGTTCACGATCGGCATAGGTGCGCTCGATGCTTTCCAGATAGAGCAGCAGGAGATTGGGCGGGTCGTCCCGAGCGTCGAGAATCATCGGCCTTACGTACTGGCGGTCCATCCAGGCACCGTCATCGGTAACGATCGCCGCGCCGCGCTGGGTTACTCCATAGAGCAGGGGGTTGCTGGCCAGCAGCAGCAGGGCCAGGAAAAGTTCCACGCGACGCCAGCGGTGGTCGTGGCGGAGGAGCCAGAGAAACGATACGAACAGAGCCGCCATGGAGAGCGTATAGAAGAACGCGGCCCCGACCCGACTGACACCGCCATGATCGGCCATGCCGGCCTGTAGGTGAAAGAATACGGCGCTCAGGTCGACAATACCGAAGCTCTCGGAGAGATAGATATAGAGGCCCCACAGCGCAATGGGTATCAATGCCCAGGACCAGATACGGGGGACGACGGGACGCTGCGGGGAACGAGGCGCGCCCCAGCGAAGCCAGTATCCCAGGGCCAGCCAGGCCGCAGTGACGAAGGGGAGCCCCCAGATCGGCAGTCGTGTCAGGGAGGTGATGGAATAACCCAGACACAGGCCGATAATCAAAAGCGAACAACCACGGGGGAAGTTGATGTCTCGAAACGAGAAGGAAGAGGGCATGGCACAGTGCGCACGTAGTGAGTTCAGGTAGCAGCTTATCAAGTCGCGACCCATTTGCACCAAAAGTCGTGCTCCGTGCCCGGTGGTAGAAAGGTGTCGTTTGCCGCCTCGGCGCTGGCACCAGTAAACTGAGGCCCCGCTCAGCTGACAAGGAAGGGCCCATGAGCCTGGCTGCCGTATTGATCGTCAAGAACGAGGAGGCGCACCTCCGAGCCTGTTTGGAGACGCTGAGCTGGGCGGACGAGATCGTGGTGGTGGATGCCGGCAGTGTGGATGCCACCCGCGACATCGCCAGGGCCTTCACCGATAAGGTCGTGGTCGAGGACGACTGGCAGGGCTTCGGCGTGCAGCGCCAGCGCGCCGAGGCGCTGGTGGAGAGCGACTGGATCCTGATGATCGATGCCGATGAGCGGGTAACGCCCGAGCTGAGTGACAGCATCCTGGCCGCCGTGGCCTTGAACGAACCGGCCATCTATACGCTGCCGCGCCTCTCCTGGTGTTTCGGGGCCTTCATTCGCCACTCGGGCTGGTATCCGGATCGTGTGGCACGGCTCTATCCGCGCCAGCGTGCCGGGTACAACGCCTCCCTGGTGCACGAGAAGCTGGAAAATCCGGAGCGGCTGACGGTGAAACCGCTTCAGGGCGACCTGCTCCACTTCACCTACCGCGACCTGCGCCATTACCTGGAGAAGTCCGCCCACTACGCCCAGGCCTGGGCCGAGCAGCGTGCGGCGCGGGGCAAGCGGGGCAGCCTGGCGGCCGGCATCGGGCATGGCATCGGCTGCTTTCTGCGCATGTATCTGTTCAAGGCCGGCTTCCTGGACGGGCGCCAGGGCCTGCTGCTGGCGTTGCTCTCGGCCCACTCGACCTTCGCCAAGTATGCTGACCTCTGGGTCAGGACTCGGACGTCGCCTCCTCCCGACGACGCACCAGGTCGCTGATGACACTGGCCGCCGCGTCCAGGTCGATCGTGGCCATGTCGGACTCGGCGGCACCCGTCGGGGGGCTGAAGGCGAGGCGCCGCGACTCGCTGTTGCAGGTCTGCCAGCGCAGCGGGGTGGCGGAGCGGCGGGCCGGATAGAAGCCTGCGGTGGGCCGGTCGAGACAGCCGGCAATATGCAGTGGACCGGTGGAGCCGGCGATGAGCAGGTCGGCCGCCGCGAGAGCCATCGCGAAGTCGCCCAGCCCCTTCCGCGGCGGCAGCACGACCGCTTCGAGGCCATCGCCCACCAGGCGGTTGCGCAGCTCACCGGCGGTGGCCTCCTCGCCGGGCCCCGCCGTCATGACCCAGATGGGCCTGCCTTCGCCTGCGCGCTCATCGATCAGGCGAGCCAGCTCGGCGTACTGCCCGGGTGTCAGGTTCACCGCCGAGCCGCCGCTGCCGGCATGCAGATAGACCCAGGGGCGGGTCGTATCGATGCCCAGCTCCTGGCCGAGGAGGGCCCTCTGGGCGGTGGCCGTGCCGGCAGGAAGCGGCCAGTAGGGTGGTTCCGGGCGAGCGGCTGGCGCCATGCCCAGGGCGAGCAGCAGCGCGTCGGCCAGCTCGACGTTGTAGACATACTCCGGCCGGGTGGAGCGGGACCTGCGTTGGGTGACGCGATGGTTGTAGAATAGCTGCGCCCACTTGGTGGCAGGCGCCAGGCGTAGTGGAATGCCGGCACGCCAGCCCAGCCAGCCGATACGCGGCGTCGAATAGAGGGTCAGCAGGGCCGCAAAGCGACCCGCTCGAAGCCGCTCCAGCAGAGAACGCTGCGCATCGCGACCGGCGTCGGCGCCCGGGTCCAGGATCACCTCGTCGACCCAGGGACACAGCCGGGCCAGAGGTGCCGTATAGGTTGGGACCAGGACGCAGACATGCAGGGTGGGCGCTGCGGCCTTGAGGCAGGCAAGCGCCGGCCAGGCCAGCATGAAGTCGCCGACCTTGTCGTTACGCACGACCAGTATACGGGTCGATTCGCGGGGATTGCCCCCGTTGGAAGAAGACGTCATCTGGGCTCCCGTGCCCCGGTGGCCGAAGAAGGAGACAACCTTGTCGCACAAGGTAATGCATATCTGCCTTTCGGATGGCTGGGGCGGACTGGAAATGTATCCTGGACGGATTATACCCGAGCTGAAGCGCCAGGGGTGGGAGCCCCATGGCCTCGCGCTGGCCGGCTCTGCGGTGGCTGCCAGCCTGGTCGAGGCGGGCATCGAACCGCTGACGGTGCCCAGCCGGGGTCGGGCACTGCTGCAGGTCGGCCGGGTGCTTGCGTACCTGAAACGACAGGGCATCGACGTGCTGCACTGCCACAAGTCCAGCGATTTGCGCTTGGGAGCCCTGCTGGCGACACTGAAGCCGGGGCTGAAGCTGTTCTTCACCGACCACATGGGGGTCACCCGCGCCAAGAAGGACCTCTACCACCGCTGGGCCTATGGCAGGGTCACCCGGCTGTTTGCCATCAGCGAAGCGACGCGGGCGCGCAATGTCGCGGCCTTCCCCCTGCCGGCGGAGCGGATCAAGCGCCTCTATCTCGGCATCGACCCCGAGCCCTATCGCCCCCGGCTGAGCGAGGCGGTGTGCGACGCCCTGCGCCGCGAACTCGGTGTGCCTGCCACGAGTGTGGCCATCGGCCTGCCCGGTCGGCTGACCGATGGCAAGGGCCAGGACCTCTGGATCGAGGCGCTGGGCCTGCTGCGCGAGCGCTATCCGGATCTGGCCTGGCATGGCGTCGTCATCGGTGGCCTCACCGCCGCCGAGGGCAGCGATGAAGCCTATGTATCGCGGCTGCAGGCTCAAGTCGCGTCGTTGGGCCTGGAAACGCGAATTCACTTTGCCGGCTTTCGCCGCGACCTGCCGAGGCTGTTCGAAGCGCTGGATATCGTCTGCGTACCGTCACGCAACGAGGCCTTCGGTCTCACGGTCATCGAGGCCATGGCCGCCGGCAAGGCCGTGGTCGGTACCGATAGCGGCGCCATTCCGGAGTTGCTCGATAATACATGCGGGCGTCTGGCGTCACCGCAAGCCCCCGGGGACTGGGCCGAAGCCATGGCAGAGCTGGGGCGTGACCCCGAGCTGCGACGTCAGCTGGGGCAGGCGGCACGCCACCGGGTGCTGGCGGACTTTACCTTGGCGGCCCATGTGTCCAGCCTGGTCGATGAATACGAAAATTCTCAGGGAGCTCGAGACGAGTGAGAGCCTGGACCGACAAGTGCGCCTACCTGAGCCGGCGCGGACGACGCTGGCTGGAGAGCACGGCGGTAGAGCAGGTGAGACGTATCCTGGTGATCCGCCAGTGTGCCTTCGGCGACTACATGGCCGCGCGGCCCTTCCTGGTGGAGCTGCGGCGGCTGTTCCCCGAGGCCCACGTGACCCTGGCCACCGTCAGCCGCTACCGTTATGCCGTGCCCGAGGACCTGGTGGATGAGGTCTTCGTGCAGGAGACGGCAGGAAGCCTCACCGAGCAGTGGCGCTCGCTGCGGGCCCTCGAGCCCGTGGATATTCTCTTCGACCTGGCGGATACCTCGCGTTCGCGGGTGTTGGCCCTGACGACTCCGGCTGGCATCAAGCTGGGGTTTCCCTACCGTGGACTGATGAACTACCTGCTCTATGACGTGGGACTGCGGCGTTCGAACTATCACTATGAAGCCGAGGTGCTGCTGGACTTCCTCAAGGTCATGGGGCACAAGCCACGCTACCCGCTGGAGTTCGCCATGCCGCGTCATCGGCCGTCGTCGGCAGAGGCCACGATCGTCTACTTCCCCTTTGCCTCGGTGGCGGGCAAGTCCCTCTCCCTGGACTCCTGGTGTCGCCTGATCGACCAGGCCGCCCGCGAGTTTCCGAGCTACCGCCACGTTCTGCTGGAAGGACACAGGGCCGAGGAGTCCGGCGACTTCCTGGCCGACGTGGCGGCCAGGCACACCAACGTCGATATTCAGCCTCGCCTGTCCCTGGAGGCGCTGGCCCCCTGGATGGCCGCGGTCTCGGTGCTGGTCTGCGGTGATACCGGGGTGCGCAACCTGGCCCTGGCCACCCACACCCCGACTCTGGGGATCTTCTTTCGCACCTTGCCCTATCGCTACTGGCCTCGCTACGAGGAGTGCCACGAGGCGGTGTTCCTGCGCAGTGGCGAAATGCCGGGCAAGACGGACATCCTGCTGGGTCTCGAGGAGCTGCTTCAGCGGGTCTATCCCGAGCGCGGTCAACCTCGCCAGGCGGTGGTGACGTCCGCATAACCCCGGCGAATCGTCGCACCGGCTTCGCCGGCGCCGAACTTCGCCAGGGAGCGGTCAAGGCGTCGAAGGTTGGCCTCCTGCCAGCTGCCGGGCGTGCGCAACCGGCAGCGATCCAGATCGATCAGCCAGACCCGCTCCTCGGCATCGACCAGCAGGTTGCGGGCATTGAGATCGACATGATCGAGGCCGGTGTCGTGGAAGCGACGGATGGTGCGACCCACCGCCTCGAGGAGTGCATCGCTGGCGCTGCCTTCGATGAGGCGGTCGGCAAGGGAGCGGGCGGCGGTAATGCGCACCGTGATCAGCGCCGCTTCATAGCAGAGTCCGTGGCGGGTGACGGCGGCGGCCACCGGCCTGGGCACGGGCAGGCCCCGGGCGTAGAGCTCGGCGGTCAGGCGCAGTTCGCGAAACGCTCGGGTTCGCTCCAGGCCGGTCCACAGGTAGCGTTGCCGGGCAAACCGCGCCACCAGCCCGCCGCGGCGGTAAGGGCGCAGCACCCACTGTGCGCCGTCCGCGTCGAGGAACAGGCTGCTGCCGCGGCCAGGCGCTTCGCCCAGCACACGGCCCGCTTCACGCCAATGGGCCGGCGAGAATAGCAGCGGGTCGATTTGTGGCGTCAGGTTGGCGTCACATAGACTGTCCGCATCATATAGAATGAAAACCTTTCCCGTCCGACATGTTGCCAAGTGCATGAAGCATCCTCTGCCTGCCCAACCTCGCCATATCGCCGTGCTGCGCCTCTCCGCACTGGGCGACGTGTGCAATCTGGTCCCCACCATCCGAGCGCTGCAGCGGCAGTGGCCCGATGTTCGCATCACCTGGATCATCGGCAAGGCGGAACACAGTCTACTGGCCGGCCTCTCGGGGGTCGAGTTCGTCGTCTACGACAAGGCCAGCGGCCTTGCCGGGATGCGGCGCCTGTGGCGCCAGCTCGGTGATACCCGCTTCGACGTGCTGCTGCACATGCAGCAGGCGCTGCGGGCCAGCGTACTCTCCCTGGGGCTGAAGGCCGACGTGCGGGTGGGGTTCGACAAGGCGCGGGCCAAGGATGCCCAGCACTGGTTCACCCATCGCCAGCTGGCGCCACATCCACAGGCCCATGTGCTGGAGTCGTTCATGGACTTCGCTCGCCTGCTGGGCGTCGAGGATCAGGGACTGGCGTGGGACCTGCCGGTGCCGGCCGAGGCCGAGGAGGAGGCCCGCAGGCTGACCGGTGACCACCCCTACCTGCTGATGAGCCCCTGTGCCAATCCACGGCTGCGCAACTTCCGCAACTGGTCCGCCGAGGGCTATGCGGCGGTCATCGAGCACGCCTGGGCACAGTTTGGCCTGAAAACGGTTCTCACAGGCGGTGGCAGCACCCAGGAGCGGGAAGTGGGCGAGCGCATTCGGGCATTGAGTCGAGCGGAGGCGGTGATCGACGTCATCGGCGAAAGCTCGCTCAAGGGCCTGCTGGCCCTCATCGGCCGGGCACGGGTGGTGATCGCCCCCGATTCCGGGCCGGTGCATATGGCCAACGCCATGGGTACCCCGGTCATCGGTCTGTATGCCACCACCAATCCCGACCGGGCGGCGCCCTACCTGTGGCGCGAGCATGTGGTCGATCGCTACCCCGAGGCGGTACGCGCCTACCTCCACAAGGAGCCCGATGAGATCACCTGGGGCCAGCGCGTGCGTCATCCCGACGCCATGTCCCTGGTTCGTGTCGACGATGTCGTGCAACGGCTCGATGCATTGCTGACAGGGCCGAACGAGAGCAAGGAAACGGAGACACCCGATGAAGCTTGATCTGACTGCGCTGGAGCAGGCACATGTACTGGTGGTAGGGGATGTGATGCTCGACCGGTACTGGCACGGCGCCACCTCACGTATCTCGCCGGAGGCGCCGGTACCGGTGGTCCGGGTCGAAGAGTGCGAGGACCGCCCCGGTGGCGCGGCCAACGTGGCGCTCAACATCGCCTCCCTGGGGGCTCACGCGGCCCTGAGCGGCATGGTCGGTGACGATGACAATGCCCGGCGCCTGATCGCCCGCATGGAGGCCGCCGGGGTGGAGACCTACTTCGAGAGCAGCGCAGGCATCCCCACCATCACCAAGCTGCGGGTGATGAGCCGCAACCAGCAGCTGATTCGTCTCGACTTCGAGGATGGCCTGGAAAATGTCGACACCTCCGGCCTGCTGGCCCGGGTAGAGCAGGGCCTGCCCGATAGCGACCTGGTGATCCTCTCCGACTACGGCAAGGGGACCCTCAATCAGGTGGAGGCGTTGATCCAGCGGGTGAAGGCTGCGGGGAAGCGCGTACTGGTCGATCCCAAGGGCAGCGATTTCCGCAAGTACCGGGGGGCCAGTGTGATCACGCCCAACCTGGCCGAGTTCGAAGGTGTGGTCGGTCACTGCCGCGACGACGCCGAGCTGGCTGCCCGGGGCGAGGCGCTGTGCGTGGAGCTCGAACTCGAGGCCCTGCTGATCACCCGCAGCGAGAAGGGCATGACGCTGATCCGGGCCGGGCACGACCCCCTGCATATTCCCACCCGGGCCCGCGAGGTCTACGACGTGACCGGTGCCGGCGACACCGTGATCGGCGTGCTGGGGCTGGCGCTGGCCGCCGGCCACGGTTTCCCCGAGGCCATGACCCTGGCCAACCTGGCCGCCGGCCTGGTGGTGGCCAAGCCGGGCACGGCGACGCTCTCCATCGCCGAGCTCTACACGGCCCTGCACGGCGACAAGCTGGCCGAGTTCGGTGTGATCGAGGAGCCCGCGTTGATCGAGGCGGTGCGGGCCGCCCAGGCCCGCGGCGAGCGGGTGGTGATGACCAACGGCTGCTTCGATATCCTGCATGCCGGCCATGTGGCCTACCTGGAGCATGCCCGCCGGCTCGGCGATCGACTGATCGTGGCGGTCAACGACGACGCCTCCATTGGTCGTCTCAAGGGCCCCAAGCGGCCCATCAACCCGCTGCTGCGGCGCATGCAGGTCCTGGCGGGGCTGGGGGCGGTGGACTGGGTGGTGCCCTTCGGGGAAGACACGCCGCAGCGCTTGATCGAGGCGGTACTCCCGGATGTGCTGGTCAAGGGCGGCGACTATCGCCCCGAGGAGATCGCCGGCGGCGATGCGGTCCGTGCCGCCGGCGGCGAGGTGATGGTGCTGGGCTTCGAGGACGGCGTGTCGACCACGGCGATGATCTCGACGATCCTGGATCGCGAGAGCTGATGCAACGCCGAGGCCGACCCTGGGCACGCCACCTCTATTCGACGGCGCTCTATCTGCTCTCACCGCTGATATGGCAGCGCGTCTGGCGTGAGCAAGTGCTCACAAACCCCCGGCGGGAGCGGCTCGGGCTGCTGCCCCGTCGGTCCGCCGTGGAGCCTGGCCTCTGGCTGCACTGCGCTTCGGTGGGGGAAGTCCTGGCGGCCAGGCCGCTGATCGAGGCCCTGCTGGCTCGCTACCCCGAGCACCGCCTGATCGTCACCACCATGACCGCGACCGGCGCCGAGCGTGTCCTCGCCCTGAGCCAGGCGCTGCGAGAGTCGGCGACCCCAGATGCGGCCGATGGACCGCTCGACCACCACTTCGTGCCACTGGACTTTCCCGGTGCGACCCGCCGCTTCATCGACCGGTTGAATCCGGCGCTGGCGATCTTCTTCGAGACCGAACTCTGGCCCAACCTGCTGGCGGCCTGCCACCAACGAGGAATACCGACGGCGGTGGTGAATGGACGTCTCTCCCCCCGGGCCTACCGCGGCTATCGCCGGCTGCGTCCGCTGATGCAGGATGCCCTGAGCCACGTTGACTGGCTTGCCGCCAAGTCCGCTGCCGATGCCGAGCGTTACCGGTCGCTGGGCATGGCCCAGGTGGCTATCGATGTGGTGGGCTCGCTGAAGTACGACCTGACACCCACCGCCGGGACCGAGGCATTGAGCCGACAGCTAAGTCTCAGACTTGGCTCGCGCCCGGTATGGGCCGCCGGCTCCACTCACCCGGGCGAAGAGGAGCTGCTGCTGCAGGCCCATGCCCGGCTCCGACAACATTACCCCTCGGCCCTGCTGATCCTGGTGCCCCGCCACCCCCAACGCTTCGATGCCGTGGCGGCCCTGTGCCAGGAGCGCGGCCTGGCCATGGCACGCCGCTCCCGGGATGAGCTGCCTGACGCCCGTACGGCGGTCTACCTGGGCGACACCATGGGGGAGCTGCTCTCCCTATACGGCGCGGCGGACCTGGCCTTCGTCGGCGGCAGCCTGGTGCCGATCGGTGGACACAATTTGCTGGAGCCAGCGGCCATGGGGGTGCCCGTGCTCACGGGACCCGAGCTTGCCAATTTCGAGGACGTGGCGGAGACACTGCGTGAAGCCGCCGCCCTGGTGGAAGTCCCCGACAGCGAAGCCCTGGCCGAGGCGCTGGTCGCCCTGTTCATCGATGAAGCCGAACGCCATCGTCTGGCCGAGGCCGGCCAGGCGGTGATGGCGGCGAACCGGGGCGCCCTGGGGCGCACCATGTCCGGTTTGTCTGCGCTGCTGGGTGAGTAAGTGCTTACTTCCATGGTCTGGAGTCGCGTCTGGATTCGCCTGCCTGAAAGCCAGCGGAATGATCCCGGTATCCGGGCACCTCAGGCCGGCGTCAGCCGCTCCACGCCGGCGTCGCTGCCCAGCAGCAGCACGTCGGCTCCACGGGCGGCAAACAGGCCGTTGGTGACCACACCGACGATGGCATTGATCCTGGCCTCCATGGCCACCGGGTCGTCGATCATGAATTCGTAGCAGTCGAGAATCTGGTTGCCGTTGTCGGTGACCACCCCTTCGCGATAGACCGGATCTGCGCCCAGCTTGACCAGCTCGCGGGCGACATAGGAGCGTGCCATGGGTATCACCTCCACCGGCAGCGGGAAGTCGCCCAGCCGTTCCACCCGCTTGGAGGCATCGGCAATGCAGATGAACCGGTCGGCGCAGGCGGCGACGATCTTCTCGCGGGTGAGGGCCGCCCCGCCGCCCTTGATCATGTGAAGGTGAGCGTTCACTTCGTCCGCACCGTCGATGTAGTAAGGCACGGTGCCGACGCTGTTGAGTTCGAAGACCTCGATGCCATGACCGCGCAGGCGCTCGGCACTGGCCTCGGAGCTGGCCACCGCGCCCTTGAAGTCGTCACGTAGCCGGGCCAGGCGATCGATGAACCGATTGGCGGTAGAGCCGGTGCCGATGCCGAGAATGGTATCGCGCTCGAGCCAGGGCTCGATCTCGTCGATGGCGGCTGCGGCTACTGCGTCCTTCAGTTCGTCCTGGGTCATGTGATGCTCGCTGTCTGTGATGAGTGGCGATTGCCGCGACATTATAGGCCAGTGGCCCTCTTCTGCCGATGGCAGCATCGCTCGGCACTGTTCCGTCGACAGGGCTGCGAGGAGGCGCCCTCCCCCCGGCGTCCCTGCCATGGGTGACTCCGATTATCCTGGTCCTGCAGCCTGTGCGCTGGACGCCATGCCTGCGAGGATGCTACCAATAGGGGTTCTCTGCACTGCAGCACAGCCCTCCGCGTCACTCCTCTGGGATATCAGGATGCTAGAAGCCACCGTCAAGAAGATTCTCCAGGCCCGGGTCTATGAAGCTGCCCGGGAAACGCCGATTTCACCGGCCCCCTTCCTCTCGCGGCGCTTCAACAACACCATCCTGATCAAGCGGGAGGACCTGCAGCCGGTCTACTCCTTCAAGATCCGCGGCGCCTACAACAAGATGGCGCAGCTGACCGAGGAGCAGAAGGCCAAGGGGGTCATTGCGGCGTCGGCAGGCAACCATGCCCAGGGGCTCGCCATGGCGGCGAAACTGATGGGCGTCAAGGCCATCATCGTCATGCCGCGCATCACCCCTGAGATCAAGGTCCAGGCGGTACGCGCCCGGGGCGCCAAGGTGGTGCTCAAGGGCGATGCCTTCGCCGCCGCGGCCGAGCACGCCCAGGAGCTGATCGCCGAGCACGGCTACACCTATATCCCCCCTTTTGACGACATCGATGTCATCGCCGGCCAGGGCACCATCGCCATGGAGATCCTCCACCAGCACAGTGGGCCACTGGATGCCATTTTCGTGCCGGTGGGCGGCGGGGGCCTGATCGCCGGGGTGGCGGCCTACATCAAGTATCTGCGCCCCGATATCAAGGTCATTGGCGTGGAAGCCGAGGACAGCGCATGCCTCAAGGCAGCGCTAGCCGCAGGCAAGCGCGTGACACTCAGCCAGGTTGGCGTCTTCGCCGAAGGCGTGGCGGTGGCGCAGATCGGCAAGGTGCCGTTCAAGATCGTGCGCGATCTGGTCGACGACGTCATCACTGTCACCGCCGACGAGATGTGCGCCGCGGTGAAAGACATTTTTGATGACACCCGGGCGGTGTCGGAAACCTCCGGCGCCCTCTCCCTGGCGGGCCTGAAGAAGTATATTCAGCAAACCGGCGTCGAAGGCCAGACCCTGCTGTGCATCAACTCCGGGGCCAATACCAATTTCGATCGTCTGCAGCACATTGCCGAGCGTACCGAGCTCGGCGAGCAGCGCGAGGCGATCCTGGCCGTGACGATTCCCGAAAAGCCCGGCAGTTTCAAGAAGTTCTGCAAGACGCTTGGCCGGCGCATGGTGACTGAGTTCAACTATCGCTATGCCGACCCCGAGGCGGCCCATATCTTCGTCGGGGTTCAGGTCAAGCCGGGCGGCGAGGATCGCCAGGCGGTGATCGAGAAGCTGCGCGAGGCAGGCTATCCGGTAGAGGACCTCACCGATAACGAGCTGGCCAAGCTGCATATTCGCCACCTGGGCGGCGGTCGGCCCAAGGAGCACTTCGAGGAGGAGGTCTACCGCTTCGAGTTCCCCGAGCGCCCCGGTGCCTTGATGAACTTCCTCACCCATCTGCCCCAGGACTGGAACATATCGCTGTTCCACTACCGCAACCACGGTGCCGCCTATGGCCGGGTGCTGGTGGGCATGCAGGTGCCTAACGGCGACCGCTGCCATGTGGAGGAGTACTTCGACGAAATTGGCTACCGCTATTGGAAGGAGTCCGACAACCCGGCCTATCGCCTTTTCATGGCCTGAGCAGCGAGCCTCGCCCCGCCTGCCCAAGTTAGTAGCGGCTTACAGCAAAGCCCCGAAATGGCGAGGGTTTCATTATGTAATCGACGCCTGAATCGGTTGTATTGGCGGTGCCTCAGGGCCTATAGTCCCCCTGTCGCGGTACGCTGCGGCGCCTTCCATGCAGACAATTCAGGGGAGCAGGCAATGAAGCGAAAGCCCGATCTGGTCATGGCACTGGTGCTGGCCTTCGGCATTGGCGTTGTGGTGACTGGCTATGCCCAGGCGCTGACGGGTGGGTAATACGGCAGTCAGTGCCATGATCAGATAAAGCAGGATCAAAAAAACAATGTTCTAGAACAAGCCGGCCGGTGCTCATGCAACGGCCGGCTTTTTCATGACAGGTTTTTCACCTGCGGGGGCGAACGACCCGCTTGTCGGTGACGATGGCGTCCAGCGGAACGTCCCAGGGGGCAACCGGTAGCCGCTCCACCCGCTGGCAGTCGTGGGCCAGGCCGATCAGCCGCGGCCGAGGGCCATGACGGCGGGTAAACGCCAGGCTGCGGTCGTAGAAGCCGCCACCCATGCCCATGCGCTCGCCCTGGTCGTCGAAGCCCACCAGGGGCAGCAGGATAAGATCCAGGGCCCAGGTCGACAGGCGTCGTGCCCGGTGGGCGCCGTGCCGCGTCTCGGGTTCGGGAATGCCGAACCGATTGCGAACCATGGGTGTGCCCCGGTGATAGTGAACGAACCACAGGGTGTTGTGCGACAGGGGCTTGAGTACCGGCAGGTAGGCCCGGGCCGAGCGGCTCGCCAGCCAGGAGAGCAGCGGCTGCGGGTCGATTTCACCGTCGTTGGGCAGGTAGAGCGCCACGCGGCGGGCGCGAACCACTTCGGGCAGCCGGCGCAGGCGACGGCAGAGCGCCTGCGCCGCGGCGTGCTGTTCACGCGGGCTGAGCGATCGGCGGCGGCGCCGCAAGGCCTGGCGCAACTGGCGCCGGGAGTCGGGCAGATCGGATGAGAAGGGATTGGACAGGTTGCTCATGATGCGATGGGGTTCCCCAGAGTGCCGCTGTCATTCTGGCCCTTGAACCCTTGGTTCAAGGTGGGTGGCCGCAGCCGAACCGTCAGGCTTTCCGTCGCACGGACATGCACACGGGTCCGGCTAGCAAATGGCCGCCCTGGGTATTGCGCATAGGCTCGAGGGACTATAACGACTGGCCAACACCCCAGGGAACACCTTCATCCTATCAGAGCTGGCCAGTCCGTCCAACGTCATTCGGCGGGGACCCGATCAGGCGGCAACGTATTCGCCAGGGCGCGCTCCAGTTGCTCGCTGAGTCGGTTGAGCTCCTGTTCGCCGCTGCGACGCTCTTCCAGCACTTCCAGCAACTCGTGGGCAATATTGAGTGCCGCCATCAGGGCGACGCGTTCGCTACCCAACAGGGTATTCTGGGAATGGATGCCAAGCATGGCTCGGTCCAGGTAGCGCGCGGCACGGTCCAGCTTGTGCTCTTCGCCTGGATTGCAGGCGAACACATAGTGGCGACCCAGCAGGGTGATCTCGGCGGTTGGCCGAGAGGCGTCATCGCTCATGGAGGGCTCCGGTGTCGGCTTGTCAGCCCGATGCGTTAACATCCTATCAATCAAGACGTGGCATCCGGACACTATAAGAGAGGCTCTCACGGGCGGTCAACGCGCGGTGGGATGGTCCGGATGCCCCACTTCACAGCCTGTCATACGGAAGTTGTCATGTCATCGATCGACGAACGGCCCGATTTTTCCACCATCGCCGACCTGTTCCTGCTGCACGGCAGCATGCAGTCGCCCGCTTTTCTCGACGGCAGGCTCTGCGCCTCGCTGGCCCTGAACGAGCTGAGCGCCAGTGGCTGGCTGGAGGAGGTCTGCCTGGGACTGGGGGTAGAACAGCCAAGGGATCGTGAAAGCGGTGAAGCCCTGCTGGAGTGGCGGCGACTCACCCTGGAGACGCTGGCGGACAGTTCGCTGAATTACGAGCCGCTGCTGCCCGATGAACTCTACTCCCTGGCCGAGCGCGCCCAGGGGCTGCGTGAATGGACACTGGGGTTTCTCGAGGTGATCGAGGATGCCGGCTCCGAGCCCCGCGAGGGCTGGTCGGCGCCACTGCGCGAAGCCATCGATGACCTGACGGCACTGGCCGCCATGGATACCGATATCGATGACAGCGCCGAGAACGAGAATGACCTCTTCGCGCTGACCGAACACGCCCGCATGGCCGCCATGCTGCTGTATACCGAACAGCGGCCGGGGCAGCCGCAGGTGGAAGCGGGTGAGCCCACCCAGCACTGACCGCCCGAGTCCCAGAAGTCTCCCTACCGATGCCAGGAGCCGACATGCTGCCAGACCCCCTGCCCCGCCCCGCGGCCATCTCCAACGACGAGTATCGCACCCGCCGCGCATCGCTGATGGCGCAGCTGCCCGCCGACAGTGCCGTGCTGCTGATGGGGGCCTCCCTCGTCACCCGCTCGCGTGATAGCGACTACCCGTTTCGCCAGAACAGCGATTTCCATTACCTGACGGGATTTCCCGAACCCGACGCGCTGCTGCTGCTGCTGCCGGGGCGCAGTGACGGCGAAAGCGTCCTGTTCTGCCAGGACCGTGACCCGACGCTGGAGGCCTGGACCGGTATCCGGCTTGGGGCGGAAGGCGCGGTACGCGAGCACGGGGTCGACCAGGCCTTCGAGAATGCCGAGCGCGACGACCTGCTGGCGGCACTGCTCGATGGGCGCACCACGCTCTACCTGATGCTGGCGGACCCTGAAGCCATGGCGCTGGCCGACGAGGTGCGGGGCCAGTTGGCCGCAAGGGCGCGCCAGGGTGCGCGGCCGGCCGATGCCTTTGCCGACCTGGCCCCCCTGCTGCACGAGGCGAGGCTGATCAAGAGCCAGGGTGAGCTGGCGCTGATGCGACATGCGGCGGAAATATCGGCGCGGGGGCATGTGCGCGCCATGCGTGCGTCTCGGCCGGGTCTCGCGGAGTATCATCTGCAGGCCGAGCTGGAGCACGAGTTCCGCTGGCAGGGCGCCAGCGGCCCGGCCTATGCCACCATTGTGGGTGGCGGTGCCAGCGCCTGTGTGCTGCACTACATCGAGAACAACCAACCGTTACGTGATGGCGAACTGGTATTGATCGACGCCGGCGCCGAGCTGGACCTCTATGCCGGGGACATCACGCGCACCTTCCCCGTTGGTGGACGATTCAGCGAGGCCCAGCGCGCCCTCTACGAGGTGGTGCTCGAGGCCCAGGAGCGTGCCGTGGCGGCTATCCAGCCAGGGGTTACCCTGATCGAGATCCACGAGGGTGTGGTGCATGACCTCACGGCGGGCCTGATTCGCCTGGGTCTGCTGCAGGGCGAGGTGTCGGCGCGGATAGAGGACGCGAGCTTCAAGCGCTTCTACCTGCATTCGACGTCCCACTGGCTGGGGCTCGACGTGCATGATGTGGGTGCCTATCGCCAGGGCGGCTCGCCTCGTCCCCTGGCGCCGGGGATGGTGCTGACCGTCGAGCCCGGACTCTATATTCCTGCCGATGACGATATACCGGCCGAGTTCCGCGGTATCGGTATCCGTATCGAAGACGATGTGGCCGTGACCGATTCCGGTCATGAGGTGCTGACGGCTGGCGTTCCCAAGGGAGTGCGCGAAATCGAGGCCTTGATGGTGAAGAAGTGATCACCCGGAATGGAGGATGGAATGCCATTATGTAATTTACATTACGAACCATGTCTTGCGGCAGGATGCGTAAAATGAACAGTGCTGAGGCCCAGCGGCGTAATGAGCCACGTAACGTGGATATCGCCATCGTCGGTGGTGGCCTGGTAGGGGCCAGCCTGGCCTGTGCGCTTGCCCCGCTGATCGAGCGACATGGGCTCCGGGTGGCCGTGATCGAGGCGGCGCCGATGCTGGATGCGGTGAGTGCGCCCTGGCAACCCAGCTTCGACGCCCGATCCAGCGCCATCGCCCAGGGGTCTGCCCAGCGCTTCCGCGACATGGGGCTCTGGCCGGCGATGGCCGAGCAGGCCGCCTCGATCTCGCGTATCCATGTCAGTGAGCGGGGGCGGCTGGGCGTGACGCGGCTGCTGGCCGAGGAGCTTGGCCAGACGGCTCTGGGCTATGTGGTTCCCAACGCCTGGATGGGGCGGGTGCTTCACCATCGCCTGGCCGAGCTTCCCCTGGCCTGGCACTGCCCTGCCAGCGTGGAGCGCATCGAGCCCGAATCGGAGGGCTACTGTCTCACCTTGTCTGACGACAGCGAGCTTGTGGCGGGGCTCACGGTGCTGGCCGATGGAGGACGCTCCGGTCTCAAGGAGCGAATGGGGATCGGAAGCGACGAGGTTCCCTACGATCAGGTGGCGTTGATCGCCAACGTCGAGATGAGCCAGCCCCATGGCGGTACGGCCTACGAGCGTTTCACCCGGGAGGGTCCCATTGCCCTGCTGCCGCTGCCGGGACAGCAGATGGCGCTGATCTGGACCCATGAGGCGGGACGTGAAGGGCCGCGGCTGGCGCTGGGGGAAGGTGACTTCCTGGCCGAGCTGCAACGGGCCTTCGGCGATCGTGCCGGTCGCTTCCGGAGGGTCGGCAGTCGTCACGCCTATCCGCTTTCGCTGGTTACCGCACGTGAAGCGATCCGGCCTGGGCTGGCGGTGCTGGGCAATGCCGCCCATTCCTTGCACCCTGTTGCGGGCCAGGGGTTCAACCTGGCGCTGCGAGGCGTGACGGACCTGGTGGCCGCCCTGGAGCTGGCACTGGACAATGGGGAAGCCGTGGGTGGCATGCTCACCCTGCGCGACTTCGAGGCTCGGCGCATCGTCGACCGGCACAATGTCGTTCGCTTCAGCGATGGCCTGGTGCGGCTGTTCGGCATCGACAATACTCCGTTGTCACATCTGCGGGCGGCAGGACTGGTGGGACTCAATCTGGTCGGCCCGCTACGGCGGGGGCTGGCCCGCCGCGCCATGGGACTGGAGCGTTGATGGTTACCGCAGTCGGAAGCAAGCATGACAAGAAGGGAGTGTGAGATGACGCAAGCGGATGGAGAAGCGCGCACGCACTTCGAGGTCATCATCGTTGGCGCTGGCATGGTGGGCGCGACCCTGGCGGCCCTGCTGGGCCAGGCCGGGGTATCGGTGGCGCTGCTTGATGCCCGCGCCGAACCGCTGGCCGCCGAGGCGGTGGGGCGCGGCCGGCCGGCGATGCGGGTCAGCGCGCTGACGCCGGTGTCGCAGCGCCTGCTGCAGGGCCTGGGTGTCTGGTCCTGGATGCAGACGCGGCGGGTGACCCCGTACCACCATATGCAGGTGTGGGACAGTGAAGGCAGCGGTGAAGTCGCCTTCACCGCCGAGCAGGCCGGCGTGCCGGAGCTGGGGCATATCGTCGAAAATGATGTGATCCTGGCGTCGCTGGAGGCCCGCCTGAACGAGCTGTCGACCGTAGCGGTTCGGTACGGCGCACGGGTCTCCGGGCTGGAAACGACATCGGCGGGGCGTGAGGTGCTGCTGGAGGATGGCCAGCGCCTCTCGGCGCCGCTGGTGGTGGCCGCCGACGGGGCCCAGTCGCCATTGAGGACCCTGGCCGGGATCGAGGTCAGCGCCCATGACACCGGGCACATGGCCGTGGTGACCACCGTACGCACGGAGCGTGCCCATGGCAGTGTGGCACGGCAGGTCTTCCTGCCGACCGGCCCGCTCGCCTTCCTGCCCCTGACCGTCGATGGTGACGACCGCTACTGCTCCATCGTCTGGTCGACGTCGCCGCCGGAGGCCGCAAGGCTGGTCGAGCTGACGCCGGATGCGCTGGGCCATGCCCTGGCCGCGGCCTTCGAGTCGCGCCTGGGCGGGGTAGAGGTCGTGGATCGGGCTCTTGCCGTACCGCTGACCCAGCGCCATGCAAAGACCTATGGGCAGCCGGGTCTGGTGCTGGTGGGCGATGCCGCCCACAGCATCCATCCCCTGGCCGGCCAGGGGGTCAATCTGGGGCTGATGGACGTGGCGGTGCTGGCCGAAGAGGTGCTCACGGCGCGGCGACGTGGAATGTCGATCGGGCACGAGAGTGTGCTGGCCCGCTATACGCGGCGGCGGCGCGGCGACAATGCAACCATGCTGGCGCTGATGGATGGCTTTCGCCTGCTTTTCGGCAGCCGCCATCCGGCCCTGACCCTGGCACGCAACCTCGGCCTTTCGGGCGTCGATCGCCTGGTGCCGGTCAAGCGGCTGTTGATGCGCCAGGCGACTGGTCACCGCGGGCGCCTGCCCGCCGCCTGCCGTTAGGAGCCTGTCGGACTTAACGCTGATCTACGGCGAGAGCCGGTCAAATCCGACAGACGCCTAGCGGCTACCTGTCGCGCCGGTCGAGCACGTTCAGCGCCTTGAGCAGGTTGAGTGCCTCGCCCAGCTGGTAGTCCTCGCGCAGTCGCTCCGTCATTGCCTGGCGATCGCGGGGGTCGTCGCGTGAGCGAAGATGGCCCTCAAGGTCGGCTTCGCGCAGCTGGCGGCCCGTTTCGGTCACTTCCACCCGGCCGCGAACCACCTCCACGTCCGGCTCGATGCCGAGCGCCTGGATCGAGCGTCCGTTGGGTGTGTAGTAGAGCGCGGTGGTCAGCTTGAGGCCTTCACCGTTGCCCAGGGGCATGATCTGCTGCACCGATCCCTTGCCGAAGCTATCGGTGCCCATGATCACACCGCGACGCTGATCCTGCAGAGCGCCGGCGACGATCTCAGCCGCCGAGGCGCTGCCGCCGTTGATCAGCACTACCAGGGGGACGTCGGGAGCTGCCGTCTCGCGACTGGCGGAGAAGCTCATCTCGGTGTCGGGCAGGCGCCCTTCTGTGTAAACGATCAGGCCGCCTTCGAGGAAGACATCGGCCACGGCCACGGCGGCCTGGAGAACGCCCCCGGGATTGTTGCGCAGGTCGAGTATCAGGCCGTCCAGCGGGCCGTCACGCTCCATTCGGCGAATGGCGCTGTTGACCTGCTCGCCAGTGCGGTTCTGGAACTGGCTGACCCGCAGGTAGCCGTAACCCGTCTCCAGCAGTTCGCTGCGCACGCTTTCGGTACGAATGATCTCGCGGGTCAGGGTCACATCGAAGGCGCTCTCTTCCCCGCTGCGCAGGATGGTAACGGTGATCTCGCTGCCCGGCGCACCGCGCATCAACGAGACGGCTTCCTGCAGCGACAGGCGTTCGGTGGAGGTGTCGTCGATGTTCAGGATGGTGTCCCGGGCCTGCAGGCCGGCACGGGAAGCGGGGGTATCATCAATGGGGGTGATGATCGTCAGCCGGCCGTTTTCCAGGCCCACCTCGATGCCGATGCCGCCGAACTGCCCTTCGGTGGTTTCCCGCAGGCTCTGGAACTCATCACGGTCCAGGTAGGCGGAGTGGGGGTCGAGTTCACTGAGCATGCCGCGCATGGCGTTACGTAACAGCGTGCGATCATCGACCTCTTCGACATAGGCCCGCTTGATCCGCTCGAAGACTTCGGCAAAGGTCTGGATCTCCTCGAGCGGCAGCTCATCGGCCGGTGCAGTGGCCTTGACGGTCAGCGGTAGGGCGGCAAGCGGCAGTGCCAGCAGCAGCGCCGCCATCAGGCGCCGGGAGGCGGTCAGTAAGCCGACAGAACGTAAAAACATGCGAACTCCGCGGTATCGAGACGAGGCTGACCAGCATAGCCCTTGCTCCGGGGCTTGTGAAATAGCGTATCTCATCGTCTGGCAATCCAGGCCTGGGGATCAATGGGGTCGCCGTTACGACGGACCTCGAAGTACAGCGCCGAAGACTCGTGCCCACCGCTTGTGCCCACCGTGCCGATCGTATCGCCCTTGGAGACGGCCTGGCCTACCTCGGCATTGAATTGTTGAAGGTGTGCGTGCAGCGTCATGACCTGATCGCCGTGGTCGAGTATCAACAGGTTACCGAAACCACGCATCCAGTCGGCGAAGACGACCCGGCCGGCATGGACGGCCTTGACCGGCGTGCCTTCGCGAGCCTGGATCAGCATGCCGTTGTGGTGTACCCCGTCGCCACGGCGGAAGCTCGAGGTGACGCTGCCCTGGACCGGCCAGGGCAGTTCGCCCTGGGTCTGCTCGATGGCGGTGGAGGGAGGAGGGCGCTGCAGCCGGGCCATCTCCTGGCGCACCTGCTCCAGCACTCGCTCGGCTTCGGTCCGGTCCCGGTCGAGGGCCGACAGACGTGTCTGCTCATCGCTGTAACGATCCTGCAGGTCCGACACCAGCCGCTCCCGCTCTCCCATGCGGCGCGAAAGCTCCGCGCTACGCGAGGCCAGCTCGTCCGCCAGGGCGTCGAGCCGTTGACCGCGTTCGTGCTGCTCGCGGCGGTTCTCGGCCAGCTGGGCGTCGAGGCTGGCGATCTCGTCGAGGCGGGCATTGCGGGCGCGTGCCAGGTGGTTGAGGTAGGTCTGCAAGCGATCGAGCCGTGCCGGATCATCCTGATTGAGCAGCAGCTTCAACTGGGGGGTTAGGCCCAGCCGATACAGCGCATCGAGCTGGACCTGCAGGGCCTCGCTCTGCTCGGCGCGCTCCTCCTCGAGCGTTTCGCGGGCCGCCTCCAGCGCGGCGATCTCCCGGCTCAGGCCCTGGCGGTCGGCCTGGATCGCGTCCAGGCGGCCGTGGGTTTCGGCCAGCGCCGTCTCCACCTGGCGCAGCTCCTGGGTTGCCTCGTCCTGTGCCTCCCGGGTCGCGCCGAGCCGCCGGCTGACCGCCTGGATCTCGCTGCCGATGGCATCCAGGCGCTCACGGGCTTCACGCTCGCTCGGCTGGGCGGCCTGTGTCGCAGCCGGGCCCATCGCCAGCGCGACGGCAAGGCTCAGCAGCAGGAGCCGCCGGGTCGGGCGGAGGCGTTTTCGGCTCATGGTTTCCAGGCCTGACTCATCATGCCGGCTCGATCAATACCCGGCCGGTCATCTCCTCGGGGATGGACTGGTTCATCAGCGTGAGCAGGGTCGGGGCGATGTCGCAGAGACAGCCATCATCGAGCAGGCGTAACGGCTGGGTGCCGACATAGATCATGGGCACGTCGAAGGTGGTGTGGGCGGTCTGCGCCACGCCGGTTTCCGGATTCACCATCTGCTCCGCGTTGCCGTGGTCGGCGGTGACCAGGCAGGCGCCGCCTACGCGTTCGATGGCTTCCACCACGCGACCGACACAGGCGTCCACCGCTTCGATGGCCTTGACCGCGGCATCGAACTTGCCGGTGTGGCCGACCATGTCGCCGTTGGCGTAGTTGCAGACGATCAGGTCGTAGTCGCCGGAGTCGATGGCCTCCACCAAACGGTCGGTGACCTCTTCGGCGCTCATCTCGGGCTTCTCGTCGTAGGTTTTCACCTCCTGCGGGGAGGGCACCAGCACCCGGGTCTCGCCGCGATACGCCTCCTCGCGACCACCGGAAAAGAAGAAGGTGACGTGGGCGTATTTCTCGGTCTCGGCAATGCGCAGCTGGGTCAGGCCGCGCTGCTCCATGACTTCACCAAGGGTGTTGTGCAGTGTCGCCGGAGGAAAGGCGGCCGGAGCGGGAATGTCGGCAGCATACTGGGTCAGGGTAACCAGGCTGCCGCCTGCCAGGGTAGGGCGAGCCCGGCGCTCGAAGCCGCTGAAGTCATCCTCGACGAAGGCCCGGGTCAGCTCCCGGGCGCGGTCGGCGCGGAAGTTCATGAAGATGGCGGCATCGCCGTCGACGATGCTGGCGGGCTCGCCGTTGGTGCGGATAACGGTGGCGCTGACGAATTCGTCGTTCTCGCCACGCTCATAGGCGGCGCGCAGCCCTTCTTCGGCACTGGCCGCCTCGTACTCGCCGCGGCCTTCGGTGAGCAGGCGGTAAGCCTTCTCGACACGATCCCAGCGGTTGTCGCGGTCCATGGCGAAGTAACGGCCGATGAGCGAGGCGACGCCGCCATTGTCGGCGCCGACCAGTTCGGCCAGCTTCGCATTGGTGCGTTCGATCGAGGCCTGTGCGCTCCTGGGCGGCGTATCCCGGCCGTCGAGAAAACCGTGCACGTAGATACGCCTGGCCCCGCGTCGAGCGGCCAGCTCGGCCATGGCGAGAATATGATCCTCATGGCTATGCACCCCACCCGGAGAGAGCAGGCCCAGCAGATGCACGGCCCTGCCCTGTGCCACTGCGGCATCGATGGCATCGGTGAGGGAGGCGTTGCCGTCCAGGTCGCCGTCCTCCACCGCCTTGGTGATGCGGGTGAGTTCCTGGTAGACGACGCGCCCTGCACCCAGGTTCATGTGGCCGACCTCGGAGTTGCCCATCTGGCCCTCGGGTAGCCCCACATGGCGACCATCGGTGTGGATCAGGGTATGGGGCCGTTCCCGCCACAGCCGATCCATGACCGGCTTGTTAGCGGCGGCCACGGCATTATCGGCAGTGTCCGGGTTATGGCCATAGCCATCGAGAATGATCAGGGCGACAGGACGAGGGGTGGCATGGTTCGGAGTCGTCATCGGGGTATATGGCCTCGTTTGGTATTGGCGCGACCCACGGCCTCCTCGACCGTCGGGAACGACGGGGGTCGCGACTTGATTCGGCTTGCGGCATCATAACGCACGGCATGGTCGAGCGTCATATCAGGTAAAGCGCTGGGCATGCCGCCAGGGGCCATGGCTTGGTGTATACTGTCCGCCTCCAGATTGCCCTAAACGTGTATCGAGAAGAGTGTTCCGGACCCATGATCGATCAGCTGTTCGAATTCGTGCAGAATCACCCGCTCCTGGTGGGTGCCTTCCTGTTGGTGCTGACTGCCTGGATCGCCTACGAGGTCCGCAACAGTGCCGCCAGTGGTGTAACTTCCGGTCAGGCAACTCAGCTGATCAACCGCGAGGATGCCGTGGTCGTTGATACCCGCGAAGCCGGGGATTTCAAGGCCGGGCACATTGCCGGTGCGCGCAACATCCCCCAGAGTCGTATCGACGACAACATGCGGGAGCTGGAAAAAGCCAAGGACAAGCCGATCATCGTCGTCTGCAAGAACGGCCAGTCAGCGGGCATCACGGTTGCCAAGCTGACCAAGGCAGGCCTCCCCCGGGTACTCAAGCTCAAGGGTGGCATGATGCAGTGGCAGGCCGACGGTTTGCCGGTGGTCAAAAAATAGTCAAACACAAGACGCAAAGGATATTTTTACATGGCCGAAGAGAATAGCCAGAACGCCAACGCCGCCGGTGGCAGCCAGGCCGCCGACCAGAACAAGCAGCAGCTGCAGTTCGCCGTCCAGCGCATCTACGTCAAGGATATCTCCTTCGAGGCGCCGAACTCACCGGCCGTTTTTCAGCAGCCGTTCAAGCCCAAGGTCAGCCTGGATCTCAACACCTCCAGCCGCAAGGTGGGTGATGACCTGTTCGAGGTGGTGATCAAGGTCACGGCCCAGGTCAAGCACAGCGAGGAGGGCACTACCTCCTTCCTGGCCGAGATCGAACAGGCCGGCCTGTTCCGTATCAGCGGCATCGAGGGCGCGCAGCTCGAACACACGCTGGGTGCCTTCTGCCCCAACGTGCTGTTCCCCTACGCCCGCGAATGCGTCGACAACCTGGTCAACCGCGGCGGTTTCCCACCCCTGATGCTGGCGCCGGTCAACTTCGAGGCGATTTACGCCCAGAAGAAGAAGCGCGAGGCCGAACAGGCCCAGCAGCAGGGCGAGCAGACCACCCAGTAAGATTGGGGGAAGCACTGCCAATGAAGACCGAGGCCAAGCCCTTGGCTCGCGCCCCGCGTATCCACGTCGCCGCCGACTTCACCGTCGGCGGCGACGTCGTTCTTCCCGAAGGGCCGGCACGGCACGTGGCGCGGGTACTGCGCATGGGCGAAGGCGCCCCTGTGCGGCTCTTCGACGGCCACGGCCGGGAAGCCAGCGCCGTGCTCATCGAGTCGGGCCGCAAGCGGGTAGTAGCGCGTATCGATGCCGTCGAGGCGGGCACCGGCGAGTCGCCGCTCGGTGTTCACCTGGGCCAGGCGATATCCAAGGGCGACCGCATGGACTACGCGATCCAGAAGGCCGTCGAGCTGGGTGTGGCGGCGATCACGCCGCTGTATACGGAGCATGGCGACGTGCGCCTCAAGGAGGAGCGCGAAGCGAAAAAGCTCGCCCATTGGCAGGCGGTGGCCGTCAGCGCCTGCGAGCAGTGCGGCCGCGCCACCGTACCGCCAGTTCACTCCCCCATGCCGCTGGCCGACTGGCTCGACGAGCGCGACGAAGCCCTGCGTCTGGTGCTTCATCCCGCCACCGACCGTGCCCTGGCACGGGAAACCACTCCGGCCAGCGTGGCGCTGCTGATTGGCCCGGAAGGCGGCCTCTCCAGTATTGAAGTCGACGCCGCCCAGGCTGCCGACTTTTCACTCCTCTCCCTCGGCCCGCGTATCCTGCGTACCGAAACCGCCCCGGTGGTGGCACTCTCCCTGCTGCAGTATCGCTTCGGGGACCTGGGCTAATTCGCCTCCACTTTCCAATCGTGTCTCTCATCGCGATGAGTATTCACTACGGTGAGATGGGCCTAGCGCTTCTCGATTAAACTTTGGTCTATAGCGCGCTTTCAGGCCTTGCATGGGGAATGATCGGTCGCTAAGTTGTCACTTGTATGATGTATGACATTAAGCGAAGCCGACAGCCCTTCCTCTCAAGCCAGGCTGTTCAACTTGGCTATGACGACTTGGAAATAACCATGAGGAAAAATCCGTGAATTTCTCCTGAGCCGTGGTAGAAGCCAAAGGCGATGGTCTGTTGTCTTTCCCTATTATGTAAGAGTGGTAAGTTAATAAAAAACCGTGAAAGGGTTATTTGTTAATGAAAAACTATAAATCTGCCTGCTAACCATTTACTATCAGGAGAAATACAATGATAAACTCTTCAAGCACGCTCACCGGTATTGCCATCGCCATCATCGCGTTAACGGCGCCGATTACTGGCATGGCTCAAGAATTTCAGGGGCCCGTCAGGCTGGTCGTTCCATTCGCACCAGGTGGTACCTCAGACATTTTAGCACGACACATAGCCCCAGAGCTTTCGGATGCCATTGGACAGCCGGTTATCGTCGAAAATAAGGCAGGAGCCGGGGGAAATATCGGTGCCGATTTCGTCGCCAAGGCGCAACCGAATGGTCACACTTTGTTGTTGTCGGATCTTACCTCGTTGCTTACTGCGCCCAGCATCATGGAGAATGTATCATATGATATTGAGAGTGATCTTTCTCCAGTAACTATGGTTTCATATTCGCCCTATGTGCTTGCAACTGCGAAAGGGCTTCCCTATGAAAGTTTTGATGCACTCGTGGAATACTCCCTGGATAATCCAGGGTCTATTTCAGTAGCAACTTCTGGTATCGGTTCTAACAATCACATTACGACCGAGCGTCTGGCAAACCACTTTGATATCGATTGGAATATTATTGCCTATAGGGGTGGTTCGGATGCGACACGCGCGGTGGTGTCGGAGGAGAGTGACATGCTCCTTAACGGCACTACAGCCACGTTGCCTTTCGCATTGAATGATCAAATAACTCCACTTGCGGTGACTGGCGAATCGCGTTTAGAAGAGTTGCCCGAAATTCCTACTTTTCGTGAAATGAATTTGCCCGGGGAGTTGGACGGCACTTATCAAGGCATTCTGGTCACCACGGGAAGCCCTGATGCCATCGTGGAGCGCCTGCATCGTGAACTAGTTGCAATTCTCAGCACCCCTGACATGCAAGAAAAAATTGCTCAGCAGGGGGGGCAGGCAAGACCCTCAGATTCCCCAGAAGATTTGAGGGTTTGGCTGGCAGAGCAAAAAGAGGAGCTTTCTAGCTTTATACAAGAAGCAGGAATCGGCCAATAGATAAGTATATAGTTATACAATACGATGCAGTCTCCTGCCCGATGTGGGCAGGAGCTCGAAGCAGACGTTACGAAGGGCGAGCCACAATGAGACTACAAGCTAACAGAGATTTTCTTGCCGGCTTTGCCTGCCTTGTCATGTCAGTCTTAGTGTTATGGAAAAGCCAAGAGTATGCTTTGGGCAGCTTGCAAAGGATGGGTCCAGGTTTCATGCCGACAGTGCTGGGCCTTATGCTGGCTGCCTGCGGTGTGATCATCATGGTTTTCTCCAGAAAAACTACGGGAAATTTTCCACGTATCAATGTCCGCGCTTTATTCTTTATTATCCTGGGTATTCTGGTGTTCTCGTTACTCATGGACAGGCTTGGTGTGTTTGTCGCCACTATATTTCTGGTAGTTATAAGCCGTCTCAGTGAAGCAAGGAGTCGCCTATTATCTACGCTGGCGTTGTCACTGGCGCTATGTGTCTTGGTTTATCTTATCTTTAGCTTGGGCTTGGGTATGCCTTTGCGCTTATTTCCATGGAGTTTTTGATGGAGCTCCTTGATAATCTCGCCCTGGGTATTTCAGTCGCATTTACATTGGAAAACCTCATTTACTGTGCCGTCGGTGTTACCATCGGCATGTTTATTGGTGTAATTCCCGGCGTAGGCCACCTCGCCGCAATTTCCATGCTATTGCCATTGACTTTTTATGTGCCAGCGACTACCGCATTGGTAATGCTCGCCGGGATATATTATGGCGCTCAGTATGGAGGCTCGACGGCTGCAATCTTGCTTAATTTGCCCGGAACGCCTTCGTCTGCAGTTGTGTGCCTGGATGGCTACCCCATGGCAAAGGAAGGTCGGGCAGGCGTAGCGCTGCTAATGACCACAGTAGCTTCATTCGTCGGCAGCTTCATCACTGTCATCGTACTTGCCGCCTTTGCACCCCCCCTAGCAAATTTTGCCGTAGCCTTCAATTCAGCTGATTATTTTTCAATGATGCTCCTCGGTTTAGTGGCTGCCGCTATTCTCGTTCAGGGGTCGCCGGTCAAAGGTATCGCTGCGGTCCTTTTTGGTCTTATATTCGGTATGGTGGGTACCGATGTCAGTACGGGTATTCAGCGTTATACTTTCGGGATGACCTTTCTTTATGATGGTATCAATATTGTTGCTATTGCAATGGGGATTTTTGGCGTTACTGAGGTGATTGCCAATGTTGGCAAGGTCAATAATGCTGTGTCATCAAAGAAAATAACTTTTCGATCATTACTGCCTACTCGAAGGGATGTAAAAGAGAGTTTGTTTCCTATGCTGAGGGGAACGAGCATTGGCACCGGAGTGGGGATTTTACCTGGTACTGGCACATCAATAGCCTCTTTTCTCGCCTATGCAGTAGAGAAAAAAATCTCGAGGACACCATCAAAATTTGGCAAGGGTGCAATTGAGGGAATTACAGCACCGGAAAGCGCTAATAATGCTTCGGCGCAGTCAGCTTTTATACCTACGCTGACACTAGGTATACCGGGGGATGCTGTCATGGCGCTCATGCTAGGAGCATTGCTGATCCATGGTATTACCCCAGGGCCCAATGTTATTTCCGATAACCCTGATCTCTTCTGGGGGCTGGTGGTAAGCTTTCTGATCGGTAATGTGTTGCTTCTCGTTTTGAATATTCCCTTGATAGGTCTTTGGGTTAGGATCTTGAAAGTGCCTTATCCTGTTCTTTATCCATCAATTATTCTTTTTATCGCCATCGGTGTTTATAGTATCAACTATTCTTCTATGGATATAATGATGGTCGCTTTTTTTGGCATAGCCGGCGTTATACTGCTTCTTTTGGGGTTCGAGCCGGCACCACTCTTGTTGGGCTATATTTTAGGTCCGATGATTGAGGAAAATTTTCGAAGAACAATGCTGCTTAACCGTGGCGATATGATGGTGTTCCTGGAGCGTCCGGTGAGTGCAGCATTTATTGCCATGACTGTGCTGCTTTTACTATGGACTGCTTACTCGATGTACAAGGTAGCGAAAAACAGGTCATGAGGGTCGTGCCGCTCTTCCTTGCCCGGCCATCACCTCTACATCTTTAGTCTATATGCAGATATTGGTGCTTGCGTGAGTGTTCCGGCCTTATTAACTTGTACGTTGTATGATGTATGACATTAGTGTGGTCAGCCGCTCCTTGCCCGATGTCGCAGGGCTCGTTATGGCTGAGCGCGGGACCAGCGATGGGCTGTAACCAAGAGGATGTATCCGTGAAGTTTTCTAGAGCAGCCGTAATGGAAGCCGTAGGCGATGGGTTGCTGTCCTTCCCCATTACCGATTTCGACAGCGAGGGCGAATTCGATGCGGCTAGCTATCGTCGACGCCTTGAGTGGTTTGTGAGCCATGAAATTTCGGCCATTTTCGTGGCAGGAGGTACCGGCGAGTTCTTCAACCTCTCACTGGAAGAGTACCGCGAGGTGGTTCGGGTAGCGGTGGAGACGGTCGATGGCAAGCTGCCAGTAATCGCCAGCGCAGGCCTTAGCGTGGAGAGCGGCAAGGCCTACGCCAAGGCCGCCGAGGAGGCGGGTGCAGATGGTATCCTGCTGATGCCGCCATACCTGACCGAATGCCCCCAGGACGGGCTTGTTGAGTATGCTCGACGAATCTGTGATTCGACCTCGCTCAGTGTCATCTATTACAACCGTGCCAACGGTATTCTCGATGTTGCTTCGGTAAGCCAGCTTGCCGAAAGTTGCCCAAACCTGGTCGGCCTGAAAGATGGCAAGGGGGATATCCAGGCGCTCAACAAGATCGTCAAGACCGTGGGTGACCGGCTTGTCTATGTCGGCGGCGTACCGACGGCGGAAATCTTTGCCGAGGCTTATCTCTCTATTGGCGTCAACACCTACTCCTCGGCTGTCTTCAACTTCGTGCCGGACATGGCCGTCACGTTTTACAAGGAGCTGCGCAAGGGAAACCGCGAGGTCGTAAAACAGATTACCAACGATTTCTTCATCCCCTTCGTCGATCTGCGAGATCGAAAGGCGGGATATGCCGTCAGCCTGATCAAGGCCGGCGCAGACATTATCGGCCGACCGGCCGGGAGTGTCAGGGCACCGCTGGTGATGCCCACGATGGAAGAGCGAAACCAGCTGGAGGCCCTGGTGGGAATCGCTCAAAAACTATAACGTCAATAAATGAAGGAAGTGCGTCATGAAAACAACAAGCAAGACGTGGAGTGCTGTTGCCGTATCCGTTGCCATGGTAGCCATGGCGCTTCCGGCACAGGCAAACAATTGGCGTGGATGGAACATCCACCCGCCGGGCTATCCGAATACCGTTGCTCTGGAAGCCTTCGCCGAGGGCGTGACCGAAAGAACAGAAGAGCGCCTCAAGGTTCAGGTTTACAACAATGGCGTGCTTGGCGACCAACCCGATGCCATCGAACAGACGCGCAGCGGCGCGCTGGATTTTGCCAATTTCAACATGGGGCCCATGGGACCCATCGTCAAGGAAACCAATGTTCTCTCCCTGCCATTCATTTTCAGCAGCATCGAACATATGCATGAGATCATGGATGGCGAGATCGGCCAGCAGTTCGCCGATGCCCTGGCGGAAAGGAACCTGATCGCGCTGTCCTGGTTCGATTCCGGTGCTCGCAGTCTTTATAACACCGAACGTCCAATCAATACGCCTGATGATGTTCGCGGCCTGAAGATTCGTGTCATGAACAACGATATTTACGTTGATATGATCGAAGCGCTGGGTGGCAATGCAACCCCAATGGCCTATGGCGAAGTGTATCAATCATTGGCAACTGGGGTGCTGGATGGTGCGGAAAACAACTATCCCTCGTTCGAGTCCAGCAACCACTATGAGGTCGCTGAGTACTACTCGTTGACTGAACATCTGATCATCCCTGAATGCCTCTGCATCGCCAAGTCCAGCTGGGAGGCGCTCTCGCCAGAAGATCAGGAAATCGTACGCGAAGAGGCCATCAAGGCATCTGCAATGCAGCGCGAGCTCTGGGTCGAAGGGTCGCGGGAGAGCCATCAGAAGGTCGTGGACGCTGGTGTCCAGATCAATGAAGTGGAAGACAAGTCGGCCTTCCAGGAAAAGATGGACCCTGTTTATGCGGGCTTCATCCAGTCCAATCCTGAGCTCGAAAGTCTCGTCGAAGCCATTCGGTCCTCGAACTGATCTCCAACGTCAGAACTCCCCCCGGTGACCGGCGTCACCGGGAGGTAGGAGATGTACGCTATGAGTATCTACGCTGATCCAGGGGCCGCCGTGTATTTTCCACGATTTCACAAGCTGGTTAGCCGAGTGCTCGATGGCATCGCCAACCTGTGTCTGGCGACAGCTGGCGTGCTGCTTGTCTTTCTGATCGCCATCTTCGGCTGGTTGGTATTCGGGCGTTATGTACTCAACAACACGCCAACCTGGGTGGAACAGGCATCCCTGCTTCTCGTGGTCTACATCACGTGCCTGGGTGCGGCGGCAGGCGTCAGGGGCAATACGCACCTGAGTATCGACTTCGTTCGTGAAAGCATGCCCGAGCCTTTCAGAACGATCTGTCGCTATGTCTCGGATCTCTTCATCGTGCTCTTTGGTGGCTTCATGGCGTACCAGGGCTGGGGCCTGGTCATGAGCAATCTCGAGCGCGCAATACCGCTGATCAGGCTTTCCGAAAGCTGGCGTGCGGCGCCGCTGGTGATCTGTGGCGGCCTGCTGGTGCTGTTCGCCACCGCCAATATCGTATCGCGTCTCTTTCATCGCGACCGTGCCGAGGATAGCTGACATGGGCCTTGCCATTCTTTTTGGTGTTTTCTTCCTGGGCCTGCTGGTAGGTGCGCCTGTCGCGTTTGCTGTAGGGCTGGCCGCGGTCGTTACCTTTATCTACGAAGGCCTGCCGCTATTCGTCGCCTTCCAACGGATCCTGTCGGGCATTTCCGTCTTCTCTCTGCTGGCCATACCGTTCTTCATCTTTGCCGGGGAGCTGATGCTGCACGGCGGAATCTCCACGCGACTGGTGAGACTGGCGTCGGCTGCGGTGGGAAGGATGCGCGGCGGTCTGGGGATCGTCAACGTCAGCTCGTCCATGCTGTTCGGCGGCATTTCCGGTTCCGCCGTTGCCGATACCTCGGCGCTGGGCTCGCTGTTGATTCCCGTTATGAAGGAGAAGGGCTACGACGCCGACTACGCCGTCAATGTCACGGTGACGTCGTCGGTAGCCGGGGTGGTGATACCGCCGAGCCATAACATGATCCTCTACGCCGTGGCAGCCGGGGGCGGTATCTCGGTCACCCAGCTGTTCATCGCCGGCATCGTGCCGGGCATCCTGATGTGCCTCACGCTCGCGGTGGCGGCCTATGTGGTCGCGGTGCGACGCGGCTACCGTGGCGAGACCTTCCCGGGGTGGGACGTGCTGGTCATTAGCCTGGCCGCAGCCCTGCCGGGGCTAATGACGGCGGTGATCATCGTCGGGGGCGTGCTGTCGGGCATTCTCACCGTGACCGAATCCGGCGCCTTCGGGGCCATCTATGCCATCGTCGTCACCTCGCTGGTCTATCGCGAGCTGAGCTGGGCGTCGTTCCAGGCCGCGGTGGTGCAATCGGTAAAGACGACGGCGCTGGTCATGATCCTGGTTGGCTGCGCCGCGGCCTTTTCCTACCTGCTGGCCCTGTACAACGTGCCGCTGTTGCTGACCGAGGTGCTGATGGGGATCTCGGACAAGCCCATCGTCATCTTCCTCATGCTGAACCTGCTGTTGCTGGGGCTTGGCATGCTGATGGACATGGCCGCTCTGATCCTGATCTGCACGCCGATCTTCCTGCCGGTGGCCATGCAGTTCGGCATGGACCCGATCCAGTTCGGCATCATCATGATGATGAACCTGGGGCTGGGCCTGTGCACGCCGCCGGTGGGAGCCTGCCTGTTCGTCGGCTGCGTGATCGGCAAGATCAAGATCGAACAGGCCGTGCGCACCATCTGGCCTTTCTATCTGGCGCTGTTCGTCGCCCTGATGCTGGTGACTTACGTGCCGGCGGTGTCGCTGACGCTGCCCCACTTCTTCCGCTAGATAACAGAACAGTGCCTCACTCGATCACTACGTACCGACAGGACCCGACCTGATGAAGGTAGCAGCCGTATATACCCATATTCTCGACCATGTACTCGATGCCACCTTCGAGAGCGCATCCATGCACTTCTCGCGGCGTCAGCACTGTCTGGTCGAGGTCGTATGCGACGACGGCACCACCGGCTGGGGCGAGTGCCTGGGGCCGGCCCAGCCCAACGCTGCCGTGGTGAAGGCCTATGCCGCCGCCCTGGTCGGTCAGGACCCGCTGCAGACGGAGAAGATCTGGCTGGATCTCTACAACCGGCTGCGTGACCAGGGCCAGCGGGGCCTGACCGTCACCGCCCTGAGCGGCATCGATATTGCCCTGTGGGACATCAAGGGCAAGCGCTTCGGCGTGCCGGTTTCGACCCTGCTGGGGGGGCGCTTTCGCGACAGCGTGCGTGCCTATGCCACCGGCTCTTTCCGGCGCGAGGGGGTCGACCGGGTAGAGGACATCGCCCGTGAGGTGGCGGGCTATCGCCGGGAAGGCTTCCATGCCGTGAAGATCAAGATCGGCTTCGATGTGGAGGAGGACCTGCGTGTGATCGAGGCGGTGCGGGAGGCGATCGGCCCCGACCTGCGCCTGATGATCGACGCCAACCACGGCTACGACTACCTGGAAGCGGTCGAAGTGGGCCGGCGCGCGGCGAAGTTCGGCATCGACTGGTTCGAGGAGCCGGTGCTGCCCGAGCACGTCTCGGCCTACCGCGCCGTGCGTGCCGATCAGCCGATCCCAGTGGCTGGCGGCGAGACCTGGCACGGCCGCTACGCCATGCACGAACCGCTCGCGACCCGGGCCGTGGATATCCTCCAGCCCGATATCTGCGGCGTTGGCGGCTTCACCGAGATCCGCCGGGTGGCCGACATGGCGGCGCTGCATGGCGTGCGCCTGGTGCCGCACGTCTGGGGCACGGCGGTGTGTCTCGCGGCCAGCCTGCAGTTCATGGCCGCGCTACTCCCTAATCCACCACGACGTGACCCGATCGAGCCGATTCTCGAGTTCGACCGCACCGAGAATCCGTTTCGGCAGGCGGTGGTGCAGTCACCCATCGAACATGTCGCTGGCGTTGTGACCATTCCCGACGGCCCTGGCCTTGGCATCGACATCAATCGCGAGGCACTCAAGCGCTTTGCGCTCAAGGAGGCATGACGACGTGACCGCGATACCTGCCAATACCCGGCCGCTGAGCGGGCCGCCGCCACGGCTAGAGACACCGCCGGGGGCTACCGATTGCCATATGCACCTCTATCTTCCCGGCTACGCGGCGCAGCCTGGCGGGCCGGCTATTGCCGAGCTGGCGACGATAGCGGATTACCGCCAGGTGCAGCAGCGCCTGGGGTTGGAGCGGGTGGTGGTCACCCAGTCGAACGCCTATCAGCGCGACAATGGCGCACTCATCGAGGCGTTGACCCAGTTGGGCACGGCATCCGCCCGCGGCGTAGCGGCCGTGGCGCCGGGGACGCCTGGCAAGCGCCTGCGCGAGTGGCATGAAAAAGGGGTGCGAGGGGCGAGGATAATGAATCTGCCCTGCGGTGCCGTGACCCATGCGGAAATGCCCGAGGTGGAACGTCTCATTCGGCCGCTTGGTTGGCACCTGATGGTCCAGTTCAACGGTCGTCACCTGGACGACTATGTTGAGGGCCTGCAGCGCCTCGAGGTCGATTACATCATCGATCATATTGGCAAGTTCATGCCCCCGGTACCGGCTGATGATCGCCGTGTCGACGAGATCCTGAGGCTGCTCGATCGCGGCAATGCCTGGTTCAAGATCTGTGGCGGCTACGAGACGAGCGTGACCGGCGGGCCATGCTACGAGGACGTGGAAGCGATCGCCCGCCGGGTCATCGCCCATGCCCCGGAGCGGGTGATCTGGGGCAGCAACTGGCCTCACGTCGGTGTGCCAAGGGAAGGGTATCCGGATGACGCCGAACAGCTCGACGTGCTGCTCGAATGGACCAGCGCGGATGACCGGCAGCGGATTCTGGTCGACAACCCCGCCGTGCTCTACGGCTTCTGATCTCTTTATCTGCCTGGAAGGAGGAAACGTATGATCGACCGTCTATTGGTAACGGGTGCCGGCGGTGGCATGGGGCGAATCATTCGACCGCACTTGTCGAAGCTGGCCCACAAGGTAAGGCTTTCCGATATCGCCGATCTGGGCGAAGCGGCCAGCCACGAAGAGCTCGTACAGTGCGATCTCTCCGATGCCGGTGCCGTCAGCGGCCTGGTCGATGGCTGCGATGCCATCGTGCACCTGGGGGGCGTCTCCTTGGAGAAGCCGTGGGACAGCCTGCTCCAGGCCAATATCATCGGCACCTATAACCTGTACGAAGCGGCTCGCCAGACGGGTAAGCCGCGCATCGTTTTCGCCAGCTCGAACCATGTGACCGGCTACTACGAGCGTACGCGCCGGATCGATGCCGATGTGCCGCATCGTCCCGATTCACTGTACGGTGTGACCAAGTGCTTCGGTGAAAATTTGGCCAGCCTGTATCATGACAAGTTTGGCATCGAGACCCTGAGTGTTCGCATTGGTTGGTGCCACCCCAAGCCGACCGATACGCGCAAGATGGCCATCTGGCTCAGCGCCGAGGATTTCGTCAGCCTGGTTCAACGCGCCATCGTCACGCCGCGTTTGGCCCACACCGTGGTCTACGGTTTTTCGAACAATGCCGAGCGATGGTGGGACAACAGCAAGGCCGCTTTTCTGGGCTGGGTGCCCAAGGACAGCTCGGAGCCATGGCGCGCCGAGATGGAGGAACTCGATGCGGGGCTCGACCCCGAGGATCCGGCGGTCATCTTTCAGGGCGGCCCGTTCGCCACATCCGGCCATCCCGATGATGCCTAGGCATTGCCGGAAAAGGCAGCGAGCGCAGCCAGTTTTCGGACAGAGCCTCGCGATGTCGGATGGATATGCATGAGCACGAATCCACTGACCCGATAGAACCAGTTTCCCGATGGATGGAAGGCGATATGACAGGTAAACCCGCTGTTGCAGCTGGCATAAAACAGCTGAATATTCAGAAGCTTTCACGCGAAGGCAGCCTGTCCCTGCATGTTGCCGACCAGTTGGAAGCGCTGATCGTCAACGGTGGCATCCCCGTAGGGGAGAAGCTGCCGACCGAGAACGGTCTCTGTGAGGCGTTCGGCGTCAGCCGCACGGTGATTCGTGAAGCCATCACCCACCTCAAGTCGCTCGGTCTGGTCGAGACACGCCGTGGCGTCGGCACCACGGTACTGCGCTCCACGACCATCGAAGCCAGGCCGGCCAAGCAAATCAATCCCACCACCGTGGAAGATATTCTCCATGTACTCGAGCTGCGCCTGACCCTGGAGCCCTCTGCGGCTGAACTGGCGGCACTGCGCCACAGCGAGGCGGATCGCCGGATCCTGAAGGCACGGCATGATGCCTTCATCAAGGCTCAAGAAGAAAAGTCACAGGCACGCGTGGAGGACTTCGATTTTCACTTGGCAATTGCCAAGGCTACACAGAATCCGTTCTTCGCGCAGTTCTACGAGCAACTGAGCCAGAGCGTGATTCCCCGTGCCAAGCTACTCAGCATCGAGATCAATCCTGTGACATCGGAGCGCTATCTCGAGCGGGTGCGGCAGGAACACACCTATATTCTCGAAGCCATCCTGATGCGGGATGCCGAGGCGGCCCGGGAAACCATGTTTCAGCACCTTAACCGCGCCAGAAACATGTATGCCAAATATCGCACCCAGTGACCGCTAGCCGCGTCATGCCTGGACAGGTCCCTGAGAGCAGCACAAGGAGTTCGTTTATGACCCTGCAAGGCAAGATGCTGATCGGCCAGGAAGCCGTCAGCGGCAGTTCCACGACCATCCATGCCGTCAATCCCGCCACCGGCGAGACGCTTGAACCCACCTTCGGTGGCGGCAGCAAGGCCGAGGTCGAGCGCGCCTGCGAACTGGCCGAGGCGGCCTTCGGCGCCTATCGTGAGACCACCCTCGAGCAGCGCGGCACGTTCCTGGAAACCATCGCCGCCGAGATCGAGGCCATCGGCGACGAGCTGATCGAGCGCGCCATGGCCGAGTCCGGCCTGCCCCGGGCGCGCCTGGAAGGCGAGCGTGGACGCACCTGCGGCCAGCTGCGCCTGTTCGCCAGCGTGGTGCGCGCCGGCGAGTGGCTCGACGTGCGCCTCGACCCGGCCCTGCCGGATCGTGAGCCGATGCCTCGCGCCGACCTGCGCCAGCGCCACATTCCGCTGGGCCCCGTTGCCGTGTTCGGCGCCAGCAACTTCCCGCTGGCTTTCAGCGTAGCCGGTGGCGATACCGCCTCGGCGCTGGCCGCCGGCTGCCCGGTGATCGTCAAGGGCCACTCCGCCCACCCCGGCACCTCGGAGCTGGTGGGTCGTGCGGTGCAGAACGCTGTCAAAAAGAGTGGCCTGCCCGAGGGCGTCTTCTCGCTGCTGTTCGGCTCAGGCCGGGAGATCGGCCAGGCGCTGGTCAGCGATCCGCGCATCCAGGCGGTGGGCTTCACCGGCTCCCGTAGCGGTGGCACCGCGCTGATGAAGACGGCACAAAGTCGCCCGCAGCCGATCCCGGTCTACGCCGAGATGAGCTCGATCAACCCGGTGTTCCTGCTGCCCGAGGCCTTGAAGGCGCGCGGCGACAAGATCGCCGAAGGCTTCGTCGCCTCGATGAACATGGGCGCCGGGCAGTTCTGCACCAACCCCGGCCTGGTGATCGCGGAGAAGGGGGCCGAGCTCGATGCCTTCGTCGAAGCCGCCGGCGATGCCGTGAAGGCAAGCGCCGCCCAGACCATGCTCACCCCGGGCATCCACGATGCCTATCAGCAGGGCGTGGGCCGGCTTTCCGGCAACAGCAAGGTCAGGGAAGTGGCCCGCGGGCAGGCCGGCGAGTCGGCCCACCCCTGCCAGGCGGGGCTGTTCGTCACTTCGGCGGCCGACTTCCTCGTTGATCCCGAGCTGCAGGAGGAGGTGTTTGGCGCCACTTCGCTGGTGATCGAGTGCCAGGACGCGCAGGAAATGCAGCGCGTGGCCGGCGAGCTCGAAGGCCAGCTCACCGCCACCCTGCAGATGGGCGACGGCGATCTCGCCGTGGCCAGGGGGCTGCTGCCCATTCTCGAGCGCAAGGCGGGGCGGATCCTGGCCAACGGCTGGCCCACTGGCGTGGAGGTGTGCCATGCCATGGTCCACGGCGGCCCCTACCCGGCGACCTCGGACTCCCGCACCACCTCGGTGGGCAGCGCGGCGATCTTCCGCTTCCTGCGCCCGGTGTGCTACCAGGCGCTGCCGGAGGGCCTGCTGCCGGAGCCGCTCAAGAACGGCAACCCCTGGGGCGTATCGCGGCTGGTTGATGGCAAGCGCGAGGCCTGAAGCAGGAGAGTTCTCTATTGGCGGCCCGGGCAACCCGGCGCCGCCTTTTTTTGCCATAATGCCCGCACACTCCTGCGGAACCCTCGCCATGTCCTCCTCCTTTCACGATCGTCGTAACGGTCGGCCCACAGCGTCCCGCCCGCCTCAACCCTCCGGCCGTGAGAGTCGGCCTCGTGCCCCGAAGGCAGCGGTGGGGGAGGTGGCCTACCTCGAGGTGGTGACGGTCAACGAGACCGGTGCCTTCCTCGACTGGGGGCATCCGAGGGACCTGCTGCTGCCCTACGGTGAGCAGCGCTTCCGGCCCACGCCCGGCAAGCGGGTACTGGTGATTATCTATGAGGATCAGCAGGGCCGGCCGGTGGCCTCCCAGAAGCTTGACCGCTTCGTTCAGGACGAGGCCACTGGCTACGCCGCGGGTGATGAGGTCGTGCTGGTCATCGCCGACCGCACCGACCTTGGTTACAAGACGGTGGTCGACCATCGCTTCTGGGGCCTGCTCTACCAGGATGACGTGACCCGGCCGCTGCGCCGGGGCCAGCGGGTGCCCGGCTTCGTCAAGCGGCTGCGCGAGGATGGTCGCCTCGACCTTTCGCTGTTGCCGCCGGGGCCGGCCCGGCTCGATGTGGTGGGGGAGCAGGTACTCAAGGCGCTGCGGGAAAGCGGCGGCTACCTGCCGCTCTCCGATGCCAGCCCGGCCCACGTGATCAAGGCCCGGCTGGGGGTGAGTAAGAATGCCTTCAAGCAGGCCATCGGGCGGCTTTACAAGCGCCGACTGATCGTCATCGAGGCGAGCGGTATTCGCCTGGTGCCCGGGGCAACGAGCGACCCAGCCTGACCCCACGGATCGCCAGAGCCGGTCTGCCTCGAAGGGGCGCTCAGTCGAGCGCCTTGAACTCCTCCTCATGCAGCCAGGCGGCGTGCTTCGGCGCACGCTTGGTCCTGGACCACTCCTCGACCATGGCCGGGGCCACTTCCCGAAGCTGCTTCATCTGTGCCGGGGTGCCCTTCTCATAGGTCAGCTCCAGGCGATGCCCGTTGGGATCGAAGAAGTAGATCGAGCGGATGATGCCGTGCTCGGTGGGGCCCAGCACCTTCACGCCCTTGCTCTCCAGCTCCTCCTTGGCCGCCAGCAGGGCGGCCTCATCGGCCACGCGGAAGGCGATGTGCTGGACCCACTCCGGGGTATTGGGGTCGCGGCCCATGGGCGGTGAATTGGGGATCTCGAAGAAGGCCAGGATATTGCCGTTGCCCGCATCGAGGAACAGGTGCATGTAGGGGTCGGGCTCCTTGGTGGAGGGCACCCGGTCCTCGGCGATGGCGACCAGGAAGTCCATGTTGAGCTTGTCCTGGTACCACTCGACGGTCTCCTTGGCATCGCGGCAACGATAGGCGACGTGATGAATCTGCTGGATATCGATCATGGCGTGGGTCTCTTGGCGGCGCGCTATAATAGTTTCAACTGAAACTAAATCTAGTGACAGTGATTGATGAAGTCAAGCGCAACGCATCGGGTCCACCTTGGTGTTGCCCTCGAGCCTGCGGCATACTTCGCCCACACCAATCCATTCGTGGAAGCCCGGAGCCGATGAGCAAGCCGAGTAGCAAGCCGACAAGCGAACGTGCCCTCAGGGTAGGGGTGGTGATGGATGCCATCGCCGACCTCACCTACAAGAAGGACACGACACTGGCCATGCTGTGGGCCGCCCAGGAGCGCGGCTGGTCGCTGTACTACATGGAGCAGGAGGATCTATTCCTGAAGGATGGCCGCGCCCATGCGCGGATGCGCGACCTGACCGCCTTTCGCGACCCCGAGCGGTGGTATGCCCTGGGCGCACCGGAACCCACCCCGCTCGCCGAGCTCGACGTGATCCTGATGCGCAAGGATCCGCCGGTGGACAGCCACTTTCTCAATGCGGTGCACCTGCTGGGCTTCGCAGAACGCGAGGGCGTCTTGGTGGTCAACCCTACGGTGGCGCTGCTCGCCTGCAACGAGAAGCTCTTCGCCCAGGAGTTTCCGCAGTGCTGTACGCCGACCCTGGTCTCCTGCAGCGAGCCGGTGCTGCGTGACTTCCATGCCGAGCACGGCGACGTGATCTTCAAGCCGCTGGACGGCATGGGCGGCAGCGGCATCTTCCACGTGCAGCCGGAAGGGCGAAACCTGGGGGCGATCATCGAGACGCTCACCGAGAGAGGCCAGCGACAGATCATGGCCCAGCGCTACATTCCCGAGATCAGGGATGGCGATACCCGCATCCTGTTGATCGACGGTGAGCCGGTGCCCTATGGCCTGGCCCGGGTGCCCATGGCCGGCGAGACCCGCGGCAACCTGGCCGCCGGGGGCACCGGCGTCACCCGTGAGCTGACCGCGCGCGACTATTGGTTGATCGAGCAGGTGCAGCCGATGATTCGCGAGCGGGGGCTGATGTTCGTTGGCCTCGACGTGATCGGCGACTACATCACCGAGATCAACGTGACGAGCCCCACCTGCGTGCGCGAGATCGATGACCAGCGCGGTACCGATATCGCCGGGCTGTTGATGGATGCCATCGAGCGACGCCTGGAGCGGTAACCCAATATAGCCACACATCCAGTACGAGGAGAGCCTGCGAATACCATGGCGGTCACCATCAGCGATCCCATCCGCTATGCTCCGGTCACGCGCTCCTATCGCCGCTGGCTGGCGCTCTCGGTTGCGCTGCTGCTGCATCTGGCCCTGATCGGTGTGGTGGCCAGCTTCCGGTTTGCGCCGGCCCCGGCGGAGCGCTCGAGCCTGGATGTGGTGCTGGTGACACAGCCCGCCGAGATACCGGTGGAGGCGGACGCCATGGCCGAGGCCGATCAGCAGGCTGCCGGGGAGCCTTCCGAAGAGGCTCCCGCCGAGTCGCGGGCGGCGGCCATGGAGGAGATGCCCGTGCTGGAGGCGCCGGAGAGCGCGGTTGACCCGGCCACCACGGCGGAGCCGGAGCGTGCAGCGCAAAGCGAGACGGAGCCGGCCCCCGCTGAGGAGGCGCCGCCATCGGCAGAAGTGGCCCGTGATGAGAGCGCCGTTCCCGAACCCCGCGAAAGCGCGCCCCAGGCGAGTGAATCGCCATCCGCCCCGGCCGCGGCGGCCCCATCGGCATCGGGGCGAGACCTGCTGGCCCAGGCCACCAGCAGCATTCGCGAGCAGGGGCTGGCGCCCAGCGTGGAGGGTCCCGCCGCCGATTCGCAGCGGCCGGCGGCCCAGCAGGCCGCCGAGGCCCGCTATATCGACGACTGGACGCGGCGGGTCGAGGACTACGGCAACCGGGTCCACCCGGCCCCTCGCCATCTGGACGGACAGCTGCGCATCCGCGTGGTGATTGGACGAGATGGTCAGCTCCGTCAGGCGGAGGTGGTACAATCGTCAGGACATACCGAACTCGACCAGGCGGCACTGGATACCGTCCATGGCGCGGGCCCCTACCGGCCCTTCGACAGCGGCATGGGAGAGCTCGACAGCCTCTCCATTACCCGGGTCTGGCGGTTCGGACAAGGCAATCATTTCGGCGTGCGGTAGGGTCCTGTCACGAGCTGGGCCTGCCGTCCGGGAGTCACATGCAATCTGCGCAAAGCTTAGGCTTGAAACACCATTTTCTGATGGCGATGCCACATCTGGAAGATCCGAATTTTGCCGGCTCTCTCAGTTACCTGTGCGATCACGACGAGAACGGCACCATGGGTGTTATCGTCAATCGGCCGCTGGATATCAGCCTGGATGCCCTGTTCGAGCAGCTGGAGCTGGAGGCGGAAGAGAGCCCACACCGCAATGCACCGGTCTACTATGGCGGACCGACGCACAAGGATCGCGGCTTCATCCTGCATCGCGGCTCGAGCGAAGGCTGGGACTCCAGTATTCAGGTGGACAGCGATATCGCCCTGACCACCTCCATGGATATCCTGCTGGCGCTGGCGGCCGGTCGCGGGCCGAAGGAGTTCCTGGTCTGCCTGGGCTGTGCCGGCTGGGAGGCGGGGCAGCTCGAGGCCGAGCTGCTCGACAACGCCTGGCTGACCGTGGAAGGGCGCGCCGACATCCTCTTCGAGGTGCCGCCGGAGCAGCGCCTGACGGCCGCCGCCGGTATCCTCGGCGTGGACCTCAATCTGATGACGCGGGAAGCCGGGCATTCATAATGTCCGGCAAGCGCCTGATCCTGGCCTTCGACTTCGGTACCCGGCGCATCGGCGTGGCGGTGGGCAACGAGATGATCGCCAGTGCCCGCCCCCTCGACCCGCTGTCGGCACGGGATGGCATTCCCGACTGGAACCGGGTCACGCGCCTGGTGGAGGAGTGGCGGCCGGACCTGTTCGTGGTGGGGTTGCCGCTCAACATGGACGGCACCGAGTCGGCGATGAGCTTGCGTGCGCGCAAGTTCGGCAAGCGGCTCTACGGCCGCTACGGCAAGCCCTGCGAGATGGTCGACGAGCGTGGCTCCACCCGGGAAGCCAAGGCCATCGCCCGCGAGGCGGGACACCTGCGCGATCGTGACAAGAGCTATCGCGACGACGGTGTCGACGGCATCGCGGCGGTGTTGATACTCGAAAGCTGGTTCGCCCACCAGGAGGGGCTGCCCTGAAACGGTAACATTGCCGCCCGGAGAGACAAGGCACATGGCCAAGGTGGAGACTCTCGACAATCGCCGCTTCCTGGTGGGAGCCGCCATCGGCACCGGCATGACCGCCAAGGCGGCGGCCCAGGGAGGCGCGGATTTTCTGCTCGCGCTCAACGCCGGGCGCCTGCGGGTGCTGGGCGGGCCCTCGATCTCCTGCATGCTGCCGCTGGCCGACAACAACCGTGCGGTAATGAACTTCTCCCGCGCCGAGATACTGACGCGTGTCACGCTGCCCGTCTATTTCGGCGCCTGCGTCTTCGATCCGGCCTGTGACCTGGAGGCGCTGGTGCGACAGGTGCGCGATGCGGGCTTTCAGGGTATCTGCAATTTTCCCACGGCGGTGCACTTCGACGGCCCGATGCGGGCCTGCCTGGAGCGGGCCGGCGTGGGGTTGGAGCGTGAAGTCGCGCTGATGCGCCTGGCCCGGGAGGCTGGCCTGCAGACCTGCGCCTATGTGCGCCAGCTCGACGAGGCCCTTGCCATGGCCGACACGGGGGTCGACCTGCTGTGTATCAACTATGGCTGGAATGCCGGCGGAGCGGATGGTGTCCCCAGTCGATACAGCCTGGACGAGGCTGCGGAACACGCCAGGGCGGTGTTTGAAGCTGTGCGCAGCCGTCATCCCGGCCTGCTGTGCACCGTCGAAGGCGGCCCCATCACAACCCCCGATGAGGCGCAGAAGGTGGCGGAGATATCCGGCGCCAACGGCTATATCGGGGGCTCGACCATCGACCGTATCCCGCTCGAAGCCGCGGTGGCGGAAACCACCTCGGCCTACAAGGCCGTTGCCCAGCTGCAGAGCCACATCCACAGCCTGAAGAGCGAATGGCTGGGCGATGGCCACGAGTTCGGCCTGATCGGTCGCTCGGCTGCCATCACCGAGGTCGTGCAGATGATCCGCAAGGTGGCGGAGAGAGATATCACGGTGCTGGTAACGGGCGAGAACGGCACCGGCAAGGAGCTCGTGGCCCGTGCCATCCACCTGGTCAGCCGGCGTCGACACCAGCGGATGGTGGCGGTCAACTGCGCGGCGATACCCCGCGATTTGCTGGAAAGCGAACTGTTCGGCCACGAGGCCGGGGCCTTCACCGGCGCCCTCAAGGCCCGGCTCGGGCGTTTCGAGCAGGCACACGGCACCACCCTGATGCTGGACGAGATCGGTGATCTGGAGCTGGCGCTGCAGGCCAAGCTATTACGGGTGCTGGAGGACGGTAGCTTCGAACGGCTGGGCAGCAATGAGCCACGCTTCACCGATGCGCGACTGATCTGCGCCAGCAATCGTGCCCTGCGCCGCATGGTTGCCGAGGGCCAGTTCCGCGAAGACCTCTTCTATCGCCTGAATGCGGTGGAGATCCCCCTGCCACCCTTGCGCGAGCGCATCGAGGACATCCCGCTGCTGGTGCGTCATTTGCTGCCGCGTATCGCCGGAGAAATGAATCCACGGGTACGCGAGATGGACGCCTCGGCCTACCGGGCCCTGATGCAGCACCATTGGCCGGGCAACGTGCGCGAGCTGCGCAACGTGCTGGAGCGTGCCGTGGTGATGTGCGAGCGGGAGGTTGTCTCGGTCCGAGACTTGCCCGTTCTGCACGCTAAACCACCGGGTGAAAGGGAGGGCCTACCTCGGCTATCGGCGCGTTCGGACGAGGTGTCCTGGCAGGCAGCTTCCAGCAACGGGGCGCTGCCGGAGACCGAGCGGGAATGGATACTCGATGCCCTGCGTCGCAACCGCTTTCGACGCCAGGAAACCGCGGCGGAGCTTGGCTTGGCGCGCAAGACCCTCTACAACAAGATGCGCCATTACGGCTTGCTCTAGGTGCCTGTCGGACTCAACGCTGATCTACTGCGAGATCCGGTCTTTCGGCCAATTTCATTCGATCTGATTCGTTAAATAGCGGGCTATTCGCCTCATCAGATCGATAAACTTGTCTCGAAATCCAACTCTCTCGTGACGATCAAATCCGATAGGCTCCTAGCGCTCCACCGCCTGTGGGTGACGTATCACGACCTCCGCCACCGGGTGCAGGGCAGCCATGAGCTCGGCCACGCCGTCATGTTCGTAGCACCATACCGCTTTGCCCTCTGCCTTGATTTTCTGCGCCAATACCTGCAGTTCCCTTCGCTCCACTGACGGTGACGTGTCCACGCTCGCCGACAGGCCGGCGGCAATCATCAGCTGCGTGGGCTTCGTGGCCATTGCCAGCGGCAGCTGTGAAGGCTGTGAAACGATAGCCAGGGTCGCGAAGCCGCGCTTTCGTGCCTGAGTCAGGAAAGCCATCTCCTCTCGGTACCCCAGCCCCGAATGGGTGAGCGTCTCCGCCAGCTCGCCGCTGAGCAGGGCAGTAGAGGGCCAGTTTGCCACGCGCTTGCAGCCCAGCCTGGCCAGCATTTCGAGCAGGTCGTCCGCTAGCCGGAAAGGATCGTTGGCCAGTACGCCGGCATAGGTCGTTTCGGGAAAAGCCGGACTGTTGCGCAGCGCGTCGAGCAGCTCACCGTTGGCATCGCCAATGGGAAGGCTGCTGCCGAGATCGGCCAGCGTTGCCGGCAGGCGGGCGGTCATGGGGCTCAGCAGGGAAGGGCCGCCACGCTGCTGCCGGGCTTCCTCGAGGCTGGCCACCAGGTGACCAATCGTGCCGTTGAACGCTTCTGTCATTGGAATCCCTGCGTGTCATATCGGGTAATTTAGGGTATCTGGGTACCCATTTATACCCATACTGGCCAGACCGGTTGGCTCGAAATCCCGTCATACGGCGGCTCGCCAACCTGGCACGCTTACTGCAACCCTCTGTGCAAACAAGAAGGCCGCTGCGAAACGATGGCGGCCAGGAAGTGGAGACATGCCATGGGCTTCAAAGCTTACATTATTGGAACCTGCGACACGAAAGCCGCCGAGCTGCGCTATGTTCGCGGCCTGCTGCAGGCGGCGGGCCTGGACACGGTCATCGTCGACGTGGGAACGCGTGGCGGTGACCACGGCACGGCGGATATTCGTGCCGTGGATGTGGCCGCCTGCCATCCCGATGGTCCCCAGGAGGTGTTCGTCAACGACCGTGGCCGTGCGGTGGCGGCCATGGCCGAGGCCCTGCGCGGGCTGCTTGCCAGCCGCTCCGACATCGGCGGTGTCATCGGCTTGGGGGGATCGGGCGGAACGGCACTGATTACCCCGGCCATGCGCGACCTGGATGTTGGCGTACCCAAGGTGATGGTGTCGACGGTGGCGTCGGGCAATGTGGCGCCCTATGTCGGCCCCAGCGATATCGCGATGATCTATTCGGTCACCGATGTGGCGGGCATCAACCGGATCTCTCGCCGTGTTCTCGGAAATGCGGCCAACGCCCTGGCCGGCATGCTGAAGGGCCACATCCCCGAGGTGGATGATGGCAAGCCGGCGATCGGCCTGAGCATGTTCGGGGTGACCACCGACTGTGTCGGTCAGGTGACCCGCGTGCTGGAATCGGACTACGACTGCCTGGTCTTCCATGCCACCGGCACCGGCGGCCAATCCATGGAAAAGCTCGCCGACAGCGGCATGATCACCGGGCTGCTCGATATCACTACCACCGAAATCTGCGACCTGTTCATGGGTGGCATCTTCAGTGCTGGCGAGGAGCGTCTGGATGTCGTGGCCCGCACCGCGGTGCCCTATGTGGGCTCGGTGGGAGCGCTGGACATGGTTAATTTCGGTGCCTTGGATACGGTGCCGGCAGCGTATCGCCAGCGCCTTCTCTATGAGCACAACCCGCAGGTCACGCTGATGCGCACCACGCCGGAAGAGAACGCGCGCATGGGCCGCTGGATCGGCGAGAAGCTCAACCGCTGCAAGGGGCCGGTACGCTTTCTGCTCCCTGAAGGCGGCGTCTCGCTGCTCGATGCCCCCGGGCAGCCCTTCCACGATCCTGAAGCCGATGCCGCGCTGTTCGAGGCCCTGGAGGAGACCGTGGAACAGACCGCCCAGCGTCAGCTGATTCGTTATCCCTTCAATATCAACGATCCCGAGTTTGCCACCGCCCTGGTCGAGCATTTCAGGGACATCATGTCTACGGACCCGAGGAGGCCCAATTGAAAAAGTGGAATCGAGAGGAACTGGTGGCGCATTTCCAGGCGATGGTGGCACGCAACGAGCCCATCGTGGGCGGCGGTGCGGGAACAGGCCTGTCGGCCAAGTGTGAGGAAGCAGGCGGCATCGACCTGATCGTGATCTACAACTCGGGGCGCTACCGCATGGCCGGGCGAGGCTCGCTGGCCGGGATCATGCCCTACGGCAATGCCAACGAGATCGTCAAGGAGATGGCGCGGGAGGTGCTGCCGGTCACCCAGAAGACCCCGGTGCTGGCGGGGGTCTGTGGCACCGATCCTTTCGTCTTCATGGAGCCCTTCCTGGCCGAGCTCAAGGCGATGGGCTTCGCCGGGGTGCAGAACTTTCCCACCGTGGGCCTGATCGATGGCACCTTCCGCGCCAATCTCGAAGAGACCGGCATGAGCTACTCCCAGGAAGTGGAAATGATTCGGCAGGCGCGCAAGGCAGGGCTGCTGACCACACCCTATGTCTTCAGCGCCGAGGACGCCCGAGCGATGACGGAGGCCGGCGCCGACATCATCGTCTGTCATCTGGGACTGACCACGGGTGGCAGCATCGGTGCCGAGACCGCCATGAGCCTGGATGACTGCGTAGAGGCCATCAACGATTGGGCAGCAGCGGCCCGAGAGGTACGTGACGACATCATCGTGCTCTGCCATGGCGGCCCCATCGCCGACCCCGAGGACGCCGAATACGTGCTCGCGCGCTGCCCCGACTGTCACGGCTTCTATGGGGCATCGAGCATGGAGCGCCTGCCGACCGAGCGCGCCCTGACCGAGCAGACGCGTGCCTTCAAGAACGTTCGCCGAGGCTGAATCGCCATGTGCTTCAACGACAACAACAGCACGCCGGAAACGCCACGCTCGATCAGTCGGGAGGCGAGGCCATGAACACCTTCTATTTTCTGACCCTGAACGGCCTGACCATGGCGGCACTGCTGTTCATCATGGCCAGCGGCCTGACCCTGGCTTTCGGCCTTATGCGGGTGGTCAACCTGGCCCACGGTGCCTTTTACCTGCTGGGCGGCTACTTCGGGGTCCAGGTGATTCGAGAGACCGGCAGCCTGACGCTGGGCATTCTCGCCGGTGGCGGTATCGCCCTGGTGGGCGGCCTGCTGATGGAGCGCTTCCTGCTGCAGCGGGTACGCGGCATGGATCTTTCCGAGGCGCTGCTGACCATCGCCGTGGGCCTGATCATCGCCGACGCCCTGCTGGTGGTCTACGGCGGGCAGCCGGTGAGCCTGCCTCTGCCTCCCGAGCTGCGGGCGCCGGTGGACCTCGGCGTGATGATGTATCCCTACTTCCGGGTGCTGATCATGGGCTTTGCCGTGCTGCTGGGTATCGCCCTGTGGCTGGTGATGACCTACACCCGCATCGGCGCGGCCATCCGCGCCGGGGTCGACGATCGCGAGACCGCCATGTCACAGGGCATCAATGTGCCACTGCTGTTCGGCGGGGTCTTCGCTGTCGCCAGCTTCCTGGCCGGTGTCGCCGGGGTGGTCGGTACCTCCTACATGTCGCTGACCCAAGGGCTCGACGTACGGGTGCTGATGCTCTCGCTGGTGGTGATCATCATCGGCGGCATGGGCTCGCTCAAGGGGGCGGCAGTGGGTGCGCTGATCACCGGCATGGTGTCGAGCTTCGCTACCGGCTACCTGCCGCAGTTCGCGCTCTTTTTCCTGTTTCTACCCATGACCCTGATTCTGGTCTTTCGGCCCCAGGGCCTGTTCGGGAGGACGGCATGAAACGCGAACATCTGTTCATTCTGTTTATCGTTGCCGCCCTGGTGGCCTGGCCACTGGTAATGGGCAACTATGCGGTCTCCCAGGCCAATCGGGCGATGATCTACGCCCTGGCGGCGCTGAGCTTTTCGCTGCTGGCGGGCCGTCTGGGCTGGTTCTCGCTGTGCCAGACCACCTTCGCCGGCATCAGCGGCTATACCATCGCCATTCTCGGCGTGCGCTTCGGCCTGCCCTTCCCGGTTGTCGTTCTGTTGGCGCTGCTGTTCACCACGCTCAGCGCCGTCATCTTCGGCCTGCTGACCGTGCGCTCGCGCAAGGTGAGCTTCCTGATGCTGACGCTGGCGCTGGGGCAGATGGTCTGGGCGCTGTCGTTCCAGTGGGTCGACGTCACCGGCGGCTACAACGGCATCGCCGGGGTGCGCATGCCGGTCTATGGTGGTGTCGATCTCAATGATACCCGGGTCTTCTATGTGCTGGTCACCACGGTCACGGTGGCGATCTTCCTCGCCGTATGGCGGCTTTACGGTTCGCCCTTCGGCCTGCTGCTGCTGGGGATTCAGGAGAATGAGCAGCGCATGCGCGCCCTGGGTCATCCCGTTTATCTGGCGCGCTTCACCGCCTTCGTGCTGGCCGGAGCCATCGCCGGCGTGGCGGGCGTCTTCCTGGTCTACGACATGGGCATCATGTCGCCCTCCCCGCTGGGCCTGGGTCACGCCGTCTGGGTGCTGACCGCCGCGGTCCTCGGCGGTTATCGAAGCCTGCTGGGCCCCGCTATTGGCGTGGCTGTCCTGATCGCCCTGGAAACCCTGGTCTCCCAGTACACCGACCGACACATGATGGTGATTGGTCTGGTTCTGCTGCTCTCGATTCTGCTGATGCCGCGCGGGCTGGCAGATGTACTCGAGCAGCACTTCAAGCGCAAGTCGAAGCCACAGGCTTCCGTGACAACAACAACCCGAGGAGAAGAGCCATGAAGCACGCCAAGACCCTTATCATTGGCGGTATTTCCGCCCTGACGGTGGGCGCTACAGCCCATATCCAGGCCGACGACACCCTGCGTATCGGTGTCATCGGGCCCACGACCGGGGTGTTCTCGTTTTTCGGCGAGCAGCAGCGCATGGGCGTGGAGCTGGCCCAGGAGGAGCTTGCCGAACGTCTCGAGGCGCTCAATATCGAAGTCGAGTTCTACGACTCCCAGGGCGATGCAGAAACCACGGTGGATCGCCTGCGCGCCATGGAGTCCCGTGACGATGTCGACCTGGTAGTCGGCCCGGTGCTGGGCGGTACCGGCCTGGCCGGGCTGGAGTGGGCCAAGGGCTCGGGGATGCCGACGGTGATCTCCTACTCGGCCCCCGAGGACATCACCATGCGCGACCGTGCCGAGAACGTGGTGCGCGCCGGCTGGACCGGGGCGCAGCCCATGTTTGCCTTCGGCGAGTACGTGGCCGAGGAGCTCGGTCATCAGCGCATCATCGCGGTCGGCCAGGATTACTCCTTCCCCTATAACCAGCTGGGTGGATTTCTCAAGGGATTCTGCGCCGCCGGCGGGGAATCGGTGGAGCGCATCTGGCACCCCACCGGTACCTCGGACTACAGCTCGATCCTGGCGACCCTGCCGGACGGCGATGCGGTACTCTACAACGGCGCGGGCAGCGACGGCCTGGCGTTCTTCCAGCAGTATCACGACTTCGGCATCGACGCGCGCATGCCGTTGCTCGGGGGCTCCAACTTCTTCGCGGTGGGCGACCTGCCGGAGATGGGCGAGCAGGCTATCGGCGGCCTCTCGGCGCTGCAGTATGCCGAGGGCCTGGAGAGCGATACCTTCCTGGCCTTCCGTGACGCCTTCTGGGACATGCACGGCGATGACGTCATGCCGCTGGCACCGGCCGAGCATGGCTATGTGGCCTTCAAGATGGCGGTGAACGCCTTCGAAAGCGCCAACGGCGGTGACCGTGACGCCGTGATTGCCGCCCTGCGCGAGACCGAGATGCCGGATGCGCCGCGCGGCCCCTTCCACCTCGATGAGTACGGCAACCCGGTACAGAACATCTACATCAATGAGGTCCAGGAAGTCGACGGCCGCCTGGTCAATGTGCCGATCAAGACCTACGAGAATGTCAGCCAGTTCGGCCCCTTCGATGCCGAGACGTATCTGGCCGGAGAGCCGGATAGCCGCGACTTTCCCCCGGGCGACTGTTCGGATCCCTACTATGACTGAAGCTCAGCTTTCGATGAGCCCAGAGCCGGCGCTGGAGGTCGCCGGCCTGGCCAAGTCCTTCGGCTCGCTGATGGTGGCCAGCGACGTGCATCTGCGGGTGGCGCCGGGCGAACGGCGTGGCCTGATCGGGGTCAATGGCGCCGGCAAGACCACGCTGTTCAACATGATCGCCGGCGAGCTCAAGCCCGATCGAGGCAAGATTCGATTCTTCGGCGACGATATCAGCGCGGACTCGGTCATCCAGCGTACCCTCAAGGGGCTGGGTCGTACCTATCAGGTGTCGACCCTGGTGCCCTCGGTCACGGTCAGGGAGAACCTGGCGCTGGCGAGGGGGGACGGCCGGCTGCCATCGCTGTGGCAGCCCTGGCAGTCGCGCCTGGACGATGACCTGATGACCACGGCCGACCAGTTGGGGCTGACGCCAGTGCTCGACGAGGCGGTGGCCAACCTCTCCTATGGCACCCTGCGTCAGCTGGAGCTGGCCATGGTGATGGCCCAGAAACCGCGACTGCTGCTGCTCGACGAGCCTGCGGCCGGGCTCTCCCATGCCGAGCGCCAGGTGTTACAGGGTATTCTCAAGGACCTGCCACAGGAGGTGACGCTGTTGATGATCGAGCACGACATGGAGATGGTGCTGGCACTCAGCGACCGTATCTCGGTGCTGCATCAAGGTGAAATGTTCGCCGAGGGTTCTCCTGACGAAATTGCCGCCCATGAGGGCGTGCGTGACATCTATCTGGGGCGTGCCAATGGCTGAAACGATGATAAGCGTCGAGCGCCTCGAAGCCCATTACGGCCTGGGGCTGGCGCTGCAGGACATCAACTTCCGTGTCGGCAAGGAGTGCGTTGCGGTCATGGGGCGCAACGGGGTCGGCAAGACCACGTTGGCGAGGGTCCTGATAGGGCTCGATCCGCCCCAGGCAAGCGGTTCGGTGGAGCTGCTGGGCCATCAGGTGCTGGGCATGCCGCCACACCGCATCGCGCATCTGGGAGTGGGCTATGTGCCCCAGGGAAGACGGCTGTTTCCCTCGCTCAGCGTCGACGAACACCTCCAGCTCAACTCCCGCAAGGGGCCCGCCGGGCAGCGCTGGTCAACCAGCCGCGTGTTCGAGCTGTTTCCCTCGCTGGGGCGTCGGCGAAAGGCATTTGGGGATCAGATATCCGGAGGCGAGCGCTCGATGCTGGCCATAGGCCGGGCGCTGGTGACCAACCCGGGCTGCCTTATCCTCGACGAACCTACCGAAGGACTGGCACCGGCGGTGGTCGAGGATGTCGCCTCGAGCCTCAAGGAGCTCAGCCGAGAGGGGGTGGCGGTGCTGCTGATCGAGCAGAACGTGAAGGCGGCGGTACTGGCGGCCGATCGCGCCTACTTCATGTCGGAAGGTCGGATCGTGCATGAAACCGCCGACGGCGAGTCGATGTCCGACGAAGCGACCCTGGGGCGCTATCTTGGCGTGTCGGTCTAGTCGCATAGAACGACTAGCGCCCGGGCCTTGTGGCCGGGGCGCTTGTTGCAGGTATCGTGATGTTTACTATCAGCTGGTAAAACGCTCAGCGGCCCCTTCGAAGGCCAGCCGGAAGGTGTCCGATACGCGCTGCATGACATCCTCGCGATCGGCCTCTGCGACCTCGAACTCCGCCCACCATTCGCCGAAACACTGCCCGCTGGTGGTGATCGGCTTCAGGCGCATTTCCGCCACGTAGCCTTGTACCGGCAGGGCAGGGGCTTCGAGAATACGGTAGCAGCAGAGGTGGTCGCGGTCCGAGAGCGAGAGCAACTCTTCGCGGATGTGGTTCCCATCGTGGTCGTGGAAATGGCGTACGCAGCCGAGCTGGTCGGCGGGTTTGCCTTCCTCGATGTAGCTCTTGGCGAAGAAAGGGTGATAATCCGGCAGGCCGTTGAAATCGCGCAGCACGCTCCAGGCCTGCTCAAGGGAGATTGGCATCACTGCGCTGACGTATACCCGGGTCATGACGAGGTCTCCTGATAGTCGGTGATGGCCTTGAATTTGCGAATCTGTTCAGTTAGTGCGATTTCCGTGGGTAGGCGCTCCATGCTGCTGGCGCCATAGAAGCCGTTGCAGTGCTCGCTCTGTTTCATGACATAGGTGGCATCCTCGGGAGTGGCGATGGGGCCGCCGTGACAGAGGATGATCACGTCCCGGCGCACGCGCCTGGCTGCCTCGGCCCAGTCATCGATCAGGCGCACCGATTCGTCGAGGCTCTTGGCCGACTCAGCGCCGATGGTGCCGCCCACGGTGACGCCCATGTGCGCCACGATGATGTCGGCACCCGCCTCCGCCATGGCCACGGCCTCGTCGGCCGAGAACACGTAGGGCGTGGTGAGCATGTCCATCTCGTGGGCCAGGCGAATCATGTCGACCTCGCTACCGTAGGTGATGCCGGTCTCCTCCAGGCTGATGCGGAAAGTACCGTCGATCAGGCCTACGGTGGGAAAATTCTGCACCCCCGAGAAGCCAAGCTCCTTAAGCTCACGCAGCAGCTTGGGCATGATCACGAAGGGGTCCGTACCGTTGACCCCGGCCAGCACCGGGGTGTGCTTGACCACCGGCAGTACTTCGAGGGCCATCTCCTGAACGATCTGGTTGGCGTTGCCGTAGGCCAGCAGGCCGGCGGAAGAGGCGCGCCCCGCCATGCGGTAGCGCCCCGAGTTGTAGATCACGATCAGGTCGATCCCACCGGCTTCCTCGCATTTGGCCGAGATGCCGGTACCGGCGCCGCCGCCGATGATCGGCTGGCCGCGGGCGACCATGTCCTGGAAGCGGGCCATGAGGGTCTTGCGGTCGAAGGCAGGCATGGCGATTTTCTCCTTGTTATTGCTGATGGGCATGCGAACGACGCTGGCCCTTGGCTGAGGTCATCGAGGTGCGGCGAGAGCGAAGCCAGAGATTGAGCTGACCCACGACACCCTGGCGGAAGGCCAATACGCAGGTCATGAAGACCACGCCGGTGATGACCGTGACCCAGGCGCCGAAAGGGTCGAGATAATGGTTGAGTGCGGAAACCAGTGCTGCACCGACTGCTGGGCCGAAGACCGTGTTCATGCCGCCCAGCAGCGTCATCAGGATCACGTCGCCCGAGGTGTGCCAGTGCACGTCGTAGAGTGCCGCGAGCTGGAAGACGATCGCCTTGAGTGAGCCGGCGATCCCGGCGAGACCGGCCGAGATGGTGAACACCAGTACCTTGTAGCGGGCCACGGGGTAGCCCAGCGAGATGGCTCGGGGCTCATGCTCGCGGATGGCGCGCAGCACGTTACCGAACGGCGAGTTGACGGTGCGCCACACCAGCCACAGGCCGGCCGCGACGATGCCCAGCACCACGTAGTAGAGCGCCGTGTCGCTGCGCAGGTCGATCACCCCGAGGAAGGTGCCGCGGGGAATCCGCTGCAGGCCGTCCTCGGCGCCGGTGAAGGGCGCCTGCAGGAAGAAGAAGAAAACCAGCTGCGACAGGGCGAGAGTGATCATGGCGAGGTAGATGCCGCTGCGGCGAATGGCCAGAGCCCCGATGATAGTCCCTAGCGCTGCCGCCACCAGGCCGCCGGCCAGGATGCCGAGATCGGTGGGCACACCGTACTCCTTGACCAGCTGCCCGGTCACGTAGGCCCCCGTGCCAAAGAAGGCGGCGTGGCCGAAGGAGAGAATCCCGGTGTGCCCAAGCAGCAGATTGAAGGCGCAGGCGAACAGCACGAAGCACAGCATCTTCATGACAAAGACGGAATAGACGAGCTGGGGTACGAAGGGAACGACCAGCAGCGCCAGCAGGACCACAGCGATTGCAGCGATGTACAGGGTGCGCATGCTCAGCTCTCCTCTCTACCGAAGAGGCCTGCCGGGCGCAGCAGCAGTACCAGCACCATGACCAGGAAGACGATGGTGGAGGAGAACTCTGAATAGAACACCCGGGTGAAGCCCTCCACGACGCCAAGCCCCAGGCCGGTAACGATGGCTCCCATGATCGAGCCGAGCCCGCCGATCACCACGACGGCGAAGATGATGATCACCAGGCTGGATCCCATCGAGGGGTTTACGTGGAAGATTGGTGCGGCCAGCACGCCGGCGAAGGCCGCTAGCCCCACGCCCACGCCATAGGTCAGGGTGATCAGGCGTGGCACGTTGATGCCGAAGGCCTGGGTCAGCTCCGAGCGCTCGGTCGCGGCACGCAAGCTGGCGCCCAGTGAGGTGCGCTCGATGATGAACCAGGTGGCCAGGCACAGCGTCAGCGCCGCGGCAATCACGAAACCGCGATAGATCGGCAGGATCATGAAGCCCAGGTTGATGGTGCCTCGCAGCAGCTCTGGCGTGGCGAAGGGTTGGCCGGAAGAGCCGAATGCCACCCGGAAGCCCCCTTCCAGCACCAGCACCAGGCTGAAGGTCAGCAGCAGCCCGTAGATCGGGTCGAGGCCATAGAGCCGACGCAGGAAAAGGAACTCGAACAGCATACCGAACAGGGCAACTGTCAGCGGAGCGATGAACAGCGTGACCCAGTAATTGGCGCCCATGTACTGGGCCAGCAGAAAGGCGGTGAAGGCACCCAGCATGAAGAAGGCACCGTGGGCAAAATTGACGATCTTGAGGACGCCGAAGATGATCGCCAGGCCAAGGCTGAGTACCGCATAGAAGGAGCCATTGACGATGCCCAGCATGAGTTGCCCCAGCAGGGCCTGAATGGGAATACCGAAAATATCCATGATCACGTGCTCGCGAGGCTAACGGTAGGAGAGAGTTGTGGTGCCCGGCCAGAGGCCGGGCACGCAGTCGCACATCAATCGTTATCGAGCAGGTAACAGGTGCTGTCCTCCAGCGGCTGGAAGGCTTCCTCGCCGGGAATGGTGTTTACCAGGCGCAGGAAGTCGTAGTCGTACTCCGACTCGTCGGGGGATTTCACCTCCCACAGATACTGGTCATGCACCATGCGGCCATTGGGGCGGATATAGCCACCGGTAGCGAAGAAGTCGTTGATCTCCAGCTCACGCATCTTTTCGGAGACTGCGGTGGCGTCATCGGTGCCGGCGGCCTCGACGGCGTTCAGATAATGCATGGTCGACGAGTAGTTTCCGGCATGCGCCATGTTGGGCATGCGTCCTGTGCGCTCATAGAAGCGCTGGGAAAACTCGCGAGTCTCCTCATTGGCGTCCCAGTAGAAGGCATTGGTCAGCAGCAGGCCCTGGGCGGTGTCGAGACCCAGGCTGACGATGTCGTCGTACCACAGCAGCAGGGCTGCCGGGCGCTGATCCGGCGTAACGCCGAATTCCGCCAGGGCGTTGATGGCGTTGATGGCATCCGCCCCGGTAGAAGCAATACCGATGATCTCGGCACCGGAGGCCTGGGCCTGAAGGGCGTAGGAGGAGAAGTCGGTGGTGTCGAGGGGGTGTCGTGCAGCACCAACCACCTGGCCGCCGGCCTCGCGCACGACATCGGATACCTGCTCCTCGAGCCCGATGCCGAACGCGAAGTCCACGGTGAGGAAGAACCAGGTATCGCCACCGTCCTCGACGATCGTCTTGCCGGTGCCTTGTGCCAGCGAATAGGCGTCGTAGGTGTAGTGAGTCACATAGGGCGAGCAGTAGTCGTTGGTCAGCCCGATGTTGGACGCCGAGTTGGAAATGGCATGGCGCTGGCGCTCCTCGGCCACTGCTGCCACGGCAAGGGCGACACCAGAGTTGGACAGATCGTTGATCATGTCCACGCCCTCGTTGTCATACCATTCTCTTGCACGGCTGGCGCCAGTGTCGGCGCGATTGCGGTGATCGCCGTAGATGACTTCGATGGGTACGCCGTTCACCTCACCACCGAAGTCTTCGACGGCCATGCGTACGGCGGTCACGGCCGCTTCGCCGGAGAGGTCGGTATAGATGCCCGACATGTCGGTCAGCACGCCGATTCGCACCACGTCGTCGGAATAGTTGGCGCTTGCCATTCCGCTGGCGAGGCCCCCCAGGCCGAGTACGGCTGAAGACATCATCAGCGTTTTCAAGGAGTTTTTGGCTGGCATTGGTTTCTCCTGTTCACTTGGGAAGTTATTGTTGTACTTTGCTCTGATTAGAACGTTCTTGTTTTCCATTGCCACTATCAGTTAGGGCCAATCAGGGCGATTACGCCATGGCTATAGAACACGAACAGCTATCCGAAACACACATAGTCGGCGCCGACACCCAGCAGTGGATCGTGCGTGCCGAGGACTGCCCGGTGCTGGCGCAGCGGCATATCTCTCACCTGGGAGTGGGCGATGCCGCCGTGCCTTACCGCATCGTGCGCACCCGCTTGAGCGGCGCTTATATCCACGGCTCCCTGAGCGGCGAGGGGCGCATGCTGCTCGACGGGCGCTGGTGCATCATGCGGCGCAACATGATGTCCTTCGCCCCGGCCCATGCGCTGCATGCCTTCCATGCCGTACCGGAGAAGCGCTGGCAGTACTGCTGGCTGCGCTACCTGCCGAGCGCCCCGCGCTCGGTGGTGGGTACCATCGCGCCTATCATGCAGGACTTCGATCCAGAGCCCATGAAGTACGCCATCCTGGGCCTCTACAGCGAGGTGTTTCATGGCAAGGGCGATGCTGCCAGCTGCGTCATGTGGGTCGATACCATCGAGCGCTATATCGCTCGCTTTGCCGACCCGTGGCGGCGCGATCCCCGGATCGTCGCCGTTTTCGAGTCGGTAATGCCGACGCTGGAGCGCCAGTGGACCATTGAGGAGATGGCCGAGATCGCCCACGTCAGCACCGAACATCTGCGGCGTATCAGCCGCAAGGTATTCGGCCGCAGCCCGATGCAGCAGTTGACACAGTTACGCATGCAGCATGCTTCGCATCTGCTGGCGACCAGCGATCTCCCCGTGGAGGAGATCGCCGGGCGGGTGGGGTATCAGAGCCCTTTCGCCTTCTCCAAGACCTTCAAGCGCATGAACGGCGTCTCGCCCTCCCATTTCCGGCTGCACACCCGCGAGTAACTTCGACTAGACGCCGAGCCGCGCCAACAGCGCGTCAATATCCTTCTCGATGCCATCACGATCATAGTGAGCCGCGACCTGGCCGTGGTCGATCAGATAAAACTGGTCGGCAACCTCCATGGCGAAGCGCAGATTCTGCTCCACCAGCAGAATGGTGTAGCCCTGGGACTTCAGCTTCTTGATGGTGTCGCCGATCTGCTCGACGATGCTGGGCGCCAACCCTTCGGTGGGCTCGTCGAGCAGCAGCAGCGGGGCACCGGTGCGCAGAGAACGAGCGATGGCAAGCATCTGCTGTTCGCCGCCGGAAAGCTTGGTGCCGGGGCTGTGCAACCGTTCACGCAGGTTGGGAAAAAGGTCCAGAGCCTGTTCCGTACTGAAGCCTCCATCATCGACTTGCTTCGGCAGTTCCAGATGCTCCTTGACGTCCAGGGTGGCGTAGATGCCGCGATCCTCGGGGCAGAAGGCCACACCGTGTCGAGCGATATGGAAAGGACGCAGGCCAATGGTCTCGGTGCCCTGCAGGCATATGCTGCCGCGACGACGTGGCACGATGCCCATGATCGATTTCAACGTCGTCGACTTGCCGGCACCGTTACGGCCCAGAAGGGTGACGACCTGCCCCGGCGGCACCTCCAGGTCGATACCATGCAGCACGTGGCTTTCGCCGTACCAGGCATGAAGATCGCGAATGGCCAGCATGGGCTCGGGAGTCAGCATGGGTTCGGAAGAGTGGATAGCGGCGGCATCAGTCATGGCGGGCGCCTCCGATATAGGACTCGATGACACGCGCATCCTGCGAGACCGTGGCGTAATCGCCCTCCACCAATACCTCGCCGCGGGCCAGTACGGTGATGCGGTCGCAGAGATCGGCCACCACACCCAGGTTGTGTTCCACCATCAGTACGGTTCTGCCCTTGGCAACGCTGCGTATCAGCTCGGCGGTTCGCCCCACGTCTTCGGTGCCCATGCCGGCGAGCGGCTCATCGAGCAGCATCACCTTGGGGTCCAGTGCCAGGGTGGTGGCGAGTTCCAGCGCACGCTTGCGCCCATAGGGGAGCTCGGCGGCGGGCGTATCGGCCCACTCCTCGAGACCGACATCTTCAAGCAATGCCATGGCACGCTGCCCTTGATGATCCAGGCGGTGGTGTGAGCCCCAGAAATCGTAGGATTCGCCGCGCTGTCGCTGCAGTGCCAGCTTGACGTTGTCCAGGGTTGTCAGCTTGCCGAAGACGGCGGATATCTGAAACGAGCGGACCATGCCCCGTCGGGCGATCTGGTCCGGCTTGAGCCGGGTGATGTCCTGGCCCTGGTAACGGATAGTCCCCGACGTAGGTACCAGGAACTTGCTGAGCAGATTGAAGCAGGTGGTCTTGCCTGCTCCATTGGCCCCGATCATGGCATGAATGGTGCCGGCCTCGACGCGCATGGATATGTCATTGACCGCCGTGAAACCCTTGAAGCTCTTGGTCAGGTTGGCGGTCTCGACGATTGCTTCTGCCATGGAGTGCTCCGCTTGGCATTGTTATTGGAGTCGGATCTCTGGGCGGAGTCGTGCTGCCCTGTCTCTAGTCTTGTTCTTCATGGGGAATAGGGCCATGGCTGCAGGGCACTTTAGCCTGTCCAAAAACCACATGCTGCCGTCCAGGTTCTACCTGATTTGATTAAAGCAGACCGGTAGGCGGGTGGGTAGCCGACAAAAGCGAATCCCGCCGATAAGCGTTGCTTATCGGCGGGATGGAAGGAAAGAAGCCTGGGCGTGCCGGGCTCAGGTCGTCAGCACCCGCTCCTCATCGTAGTGGGCGGCAATATCGCTGACCGAGATACAGGTGTACTTGATGACGAAGAAGGCCAGGGTGGCGGGGCAGGTGAAACTCTCCTCGAACTGCTCCACCCGGGCGCCGCGGCCACGGGTGACGCTGGCCCGGTAGGTGTCGCCGGCCTTGGTCAGCTTGACCTTGGCCTGGCTGTCGGCCTCCTGCTTCTCGAGCACCAGCTCCTGCTGCTTTGCCAGCAGTTCGTCCAGCATCTTGCCGCCCTCGCGCTCCTCCGGCGTGGCCCAGACCTCCTGGTCCCGGTTGCCATACTGGTAGAGCATAATGATCGGCAGAACGGAGAAGATGGCCCCGCTCAGTACCCAGGTCAGCTCTCCGCTGGAGAGTCCGCCGGTGAATACCGCGAGCAGCTGTACGACGATGCCGACGGCGAGCAGGCCGGCCAGCGGCCGCCACATGCGCGGATTGAGGAAGGGCTTGCCCAGAGTGTGGCCCCAGAGTCCCGTTGCCACCAGGACGCCCACCCCGGTGGAAATAAGGGCCCAGAGCGGTCCGCCGCCCACGAGCAGGGCAATAGCTCCCAACAGCACCAGCAGGCTGTAGAAAACCGCCAGTAAAATGTACGCGCGATGCAGATTCATGCGTAACGTCTCCTTGTTGCGGGTTGCCGGCCGGCAACGCCTGTTATTGTCGTCGAACGCTTATCGGATAGCTGGACCTGGCGCCAGCCGTTTCGTCATGGGGGTGGCTGCTCATAGCTTCGCATATTACTCGGCTGCGAACAGCATAGCGCTGACCAACGCTATATGCATGGTTGGGAGCCAGCCGATAACCTGGCCTCTCAACCCGACAGGCTCCCTAGCTGTGGGGGTCGTCCACACCGGTCCGCTCGGGCACGAACCAGCGCACCGGTCGCAGGTCCTTCTCGATCAGTTCCTCGACCTGAAGCAAGGTGGCAAAAATTGCCATGCGCATGGGAATGCCGTTGTCGGTCTGGCGAAAGATCGCCAGCCGCGGGTCGCCATTGAGGTCGACGTTGAGATCATTGGCGCCAGGCCGGCTGTCACGGGGCAGCGGGTGCATGACGATGGTGGTGTCGTTGCAGCGTGTATCGAGGAAGTCGCGGCCGACGCTGAAGTCCTGCGAGACCCCGGCGAAGCTTTCGCTCATCTCTTCGGTGAAGCGCTCCTTCTGGATCCTGGTGGTGTAGACCACGTCCAGGTCGGAGAAGTCGCCAGCCAGGCTGTCGCGCTGTTCCACCCGGTGGCCCCGGGAGACGGCACGGTCGATCACTTGGCCCGGCATCTCCAGACCCGGTGGCGAAACCAGGGTGATGCGCATCGGCTCAAAGAGCGAGAGCAGCTTGATCAGCGAATGGACGGTACGCCCGTACTTCAGGTCGCCGGTCAGCAGGATGTGTGCCCCCGCCAGCTTCTTGCCCAGGCGTGCGAACTCCTTGTCGATGGTGTAGAGGTCGAGTAGTGCCTGGCTGGGGTGTTCGCCGGGGCCATCGCCGCCGTTGATCACCGGCACATGGGTGGCGGCGGCGAACTCGGCCACCGAACCCTGATCCGGATGGCGCATGACGATGGCGTCGCAGTAACCGCTCATCACCCGGCTGGTATCGTAGAGCGACTCCCCCTTGGCCATGGAGGAAAAGGTGAAGCCGGTAGTGTCGCAGACACTGCCGCCCAGCCGGCAGAAGGCCGCATTGAAGCTGACCCGGGTCCGGGTGCTGGCCTCGAAGAAGAGGTTGCCGAGCACGGCGCCCTCCAGCACCCGGGTGACCTGGCGCCGGCTCGCGATGGGCTCCATGCGTGCGGCGACACGCAGCAAGTGATCGACATGGTCTCGGGAGAGGGAATCGACGGACAGCAGGTGTGAGCTCATTGCGGGCCTCGGGTTAGCGACGGGAATGGCCGTAGTGTACTCCCCCCTGCGGCCCGCTTCACGGAGGATGTCGTTGAATATCAGTGGTTACTGGCCGATCAGCTCGGCGAGGTGGCGTGCATGACTTATCACCTCGTGGCTGGCACGCTCGGTATCCAGATCGTCCATGGCCACCACGCCGATGCATGCCTCCACGCCGGCGCGGAACTGGGGGGTGGCGATGGCGCTGGCCACGCCTACGGCGCCGCGCTGCAACTGGCCACGAGTCAGGCTGTAACCGTCGGCGCGGGCCTGGCGCACCGCCTCGCTGTCATCCTTGCGGGGTGGGCGCGCGGCGAGAATGGCAATCCCCGCCGCACCCTGGGACAGCGGGTGGCGGCTGCCCACCCGGTAGCCGACCCGCAGCAGCCCCTCGTCGGGCTCGGCCACCAGTATCACCACGCACTCCTCCCCCTGGGCAACCGAAATGAACGCCGTGGCTCGCGTTGCCTTGGCCAGCGCCTGCAGCAGCGGCTGGGCCACCGCGCGCAGCTGCGGTTCGAAGCGTGAAGCGAGAAGGGCGATGCCCGCCCCCAGTCGAATTGGCCCCTCGTCGGTACGCGTGATCAGGGCATGACTCTCCAGTGTGGCAACGAGGCGATAGGCGATGGCGCGATGCACATCCAGCTGCCTGGCGAGCTCGGCAATCGTGATGCCCTCGCTGTGCTCGGCGATCAGCTCGAGGGCGCTCAGGCCTCGATCCAGGGTTTGCAGGGTAGTGGACATCGGTGGCGATACCTCGGGTAGCAGTGGGTGAGCCTGACCCCTGCCATGTTAGCGCAGCCGGTTGACGTTTGACGGTGTCGGTAAAAGGGCCTATTTTCCCAATCGTGTTCGTTAAAAGATATTAAGTGTGCGTTAAAAGTAAATGAATGGAAAGGTGTTCGCTGGAACGTCAACGGCAGTCAACCTGCCCTGCACGCACAGTCGCGAAGCCAGACCGTTCACACGGAGCCACCATGACGACAAATTCACGACGGGCCGGGGCTGAAGCGGGCGGTTGCCCCATCCACCAGCCAGGTCGACAACAGGACCTGGCGCCCAATGGCTGCCCGATCTCCCCTCGTGCCGCGGCGTTCGATCCCTTCGATCGCCCTTACCAGCTCGACCCCGCCGAAGCGCTGCGCTGGTCCCGCGAGCAGGAGCCGGTGTTCTACAGCCCGAGGCTGGGCTACTGGGTCGTGAGCCGCTACGACGACATCAAGGCGATCTTCCGCGACAACATCACCTTTTCGCCGTCGATTGCCCTGGAGAAGATCACTCCCGCAAGCAAAGAGGCCCAGGCGGTTCTCGAGCGCTACGACTACGGCATGAACCGTACCCTGGTGAACGAGGACGAGCCCGCCCACATGGCGCGGCGGCGCGAGCTGCTCGAGGCCTTCTCGCCCGAGGCACTGGAAGCCCATGCGCCCATGGTGCGCCGCCTGGTGCGCGAGAAGCTCGACGCCATTGTCGACCGCGGCCGCGCCGACCTGGTCGACGAAATGTTCTGGGAGGTGCCCCTCACGGTGGCGCTGCACTTCCTCGGCGTGCCCGAAGAGGACATGGAGCAGCTGCGCCGCTTCTCGGTGGCCCATACCCTCAATACCTGGGGGCGGCCTTCACCCGAGCAGCAGGTCGAGGTAGCCGAGGGCGTCGGCAAGTTCTGGCAGTACTCCGGTGAGGTGCTCGTGAAGATGCAGCGCCAGACCCGGGGGAAGGGCTGGATGTACGACATGATCGAGAAGAATCGGCAGAAGCCCGATGTCGTCACCGACAACTACCTGCACTCGATGATGATGGCGATCATCGTCGCCGCGCATGAGACCACGGCGCTGGCCACCGCCAACGCCTTCCGCCAGCTGCTCTCGCGCCCGGCGGTGTGGGACGAGCTGTGCGACAACCCCGAGCTGATCCCCGCGGCGGCCGAGGAGTGCCTGCGCCACTCCGGTTCGGTGGTGGCCTGGCGGCGGCGCGCTACCCGGGAGGTGGCGGTGGGTGGTGTGACCATTCCCGAGGACGGCAAGATCCTGATGGTCACGGCCTCGGGCAATCACGACCCAAGCCACTTCGAGAACCCTGACGAGCTCGACATCTACCGCGACAATGCCGTCGACCATCTTACCTTCGGCTACGGCAGCCACCAGTGCATGGGCAAGAACCTGGGGCGCATGGAGATGCGTATCTTCCTCGAGGAGTTCACCCGGCGGCTGCCGCACCTGGAGCTCGAGGAGCAGGAATTCACCTTCCTGCCCAATACCTCGTTTCGTGGCCCCGAGGCGCTGTGGGTGCGCTGGGACCCGGCAAAGAACCCCGAGCGGCAAGATCCCGCCGTGCGCACTGCCCAGCGCGACTTTGCGGTGGGCGCGCCGTCGCGTCAGGACATCGCCCGGACAATGGTCGTCGCCAAGGTGCAGGCGGCTGCCGACGGCGTGCTGCAGATCGCTCTGGAAGACCCTCGTGGACGTCGCGTGCCGGCGTGGAGCCCCGGCTCCCACGTCGACCTGATCATGGGGGACTACGTGCGCAAGTACTCGCTGTGTGGCGAGACGGACGACCCCTACTGGCTGCAGGTCGCCGTGCTGCGTGAGGAGGCGGGGCGAGGCGGCTCGGCCTGGATCCATGAGCACTTCGAGCCGGGGATGACGCTGCGCCTGCGCGGGCCCAAGAACCACTTTCGCCTCGACGAATCGGCGCAGCACTACGTGCTGATTGCCGGCGGCATCGGCATCACCCCGATCATCGCCATGGCCGACCGTCTCAGGCGGCTGGGCAAGTCCTATGAGCTGCACTACGCGGGGCGCTCCCGTTCCAGCATGGCCTTTATCGAACGGCTCGAGCGCGACCACGGCGAGTCGCTGCAGCTCTACCCCAAGGACGAGGGGCGGCGTCTCGATCTGGCCGGGCTGCTCGCCGAACCGCGCGAGGCGACCCTGCTCTACGCCTGCGGCCCGGAGCGGTTGCTCACGGCGCTGGAAGGCGGCACTGCACACTGGCCGGAGGGCAGCCTTCACGTTGAGCATTTCACTGCCGAGGGCGCGCTGCTCGACCCGGAAAATGAGCACGCCTTCGAGGTCGAGCTTACTGACTCCGAGCTCACCGTGGAGGTGCCACCGGAGCGGACGCTGCTCCAGGTTCTGCGCACCGCCGGCATCGACGTGCCCAGCGACTGCGAGGAGGGCCTGTGCGGCTCCTGCCAGGTCGAGGTGGTCGAGGGCGAAGTCGACCACCGCGACAAGGTCCTCACCGCCGCCGAGCGGGCCAGCCAGGATCGGCTGATGAGCTGTTGCTCTCGCGCCAGGGGCAGGAAGCTGGTACTGGCCCTTTGACCCAGAAAAACCATAACGCAGAGAAACGTACGCCAACCCTGACAATCGGGACTCACGAGGAACCATAATGAAAATGCACAAGCTCGCGACACTGACGACACTCACCGCGCTCTCTCTCGGGGCCTTCCAGGGCGCCTCCGCCACCGAGCTCACGGTCAGCACCTGGGCCGGGCCCAACCACGGCGTCAACACCATCGTCTGGCCGACCTGGGCCAGCTGGGTCGAGGAGGCCACCGAAGGCCGGGTCAGCGTCAACGTGGTGCATGACATGGGTCCGCCGGGAGCGCAGATGGAGCTGATTGCCGATGGCGTGGCCGACGTCACCTGGCTGTTCCACGGCCTGATGCCGGGGCGCTTCGAACTGACCAAGCTGCCCGAGCTGCCCACCTTCGAGGACTTCCCTTCCGAGCACGCCTCGGTGGCCTACTGGCGCACCCATAACGAGTACTTCATTGAGGCGGGCGAACATCGCGGCGTCGAGGTGATCGGCGTGGGCGTACATGGCCCGGGCGCGCTCTTCCTTGCCGAGCCGATTGAAAGCCTCGACGATCTCGACGGCAAGCGGGTGCGTATCGGCGGCGGGGTCATGGCCGATATCTCCAACGCGCTGGATCTCACTGGCGTCGCACTGCCGCCGGCGGGCACCTACGAGGCGGCCACCCAGGGCGTTGTCGATGGCGCCATGCTGACGCTGGAGGGCCTCAGGAGCTTCCGCCTCGCCGAGGTGCTGCCCAATACGGTGCAGATGCCCGGCGGCTTCTATCGCGGTAGCTTCTCGCTGGTGATGAACCCTGACACCTGGGCCTCGCTCTCGGAGGAAGACCGCGAGGCGATCGAGAGCGTCTCCGGCGAGCGTCTCTCGCGGCTGTTCGGCTACATGATGGATGTGGTCGACGTGCGCGGCATCGCGTTTGCCGAAGAGCGGGGCAATACCTTCATCGAGCTGCCGGCCGAGGAGGTGGAGCGCTTCCAGCAGATGGCAGCGGAACTGCCGGGCAAGTGGAAGGCAGAGGCAGAACAGAAGGGCGTTGACGGGGAGGCCGCCCGTGCCTATTTCCTCGAGCAGCTCGAGGTGGCCGGCGAGGAAGAAGGGCTCTCGGCCGATGAAGTGATCGATCCCGAGGCCTGAACCGGCTAGCCAGCAACCGACCTGCGAGCACGGCCAAGGCCGTGCTCGCAATCGTTCAGCTAATGGCAGGCATTCGTTTCATTTGAAACTATTTTGATCCGTGTCAATGTCGGGAAGGGGGGTGGGGACGATACTGTCGAAAATGTACCTGACGGGAGTATCCTCATGAACCACACCCCGAATGCGTCGCGTAACTCATGGTGGGATCGTCTCTGTGAGCGAACCTATCGTGCCACCACCCCTCGGCTGGTGCGCGAGATCGAGGCGGAATCGCCCGGCGCCTATAGCGAGATGCTCCAGGATCTGAAGATGCCTCTCGAGCCAGCTTTCGAACGTGAAGTCGCAAGGCATCTCGACCGTGGCGGCTATCGCGCCTTCGTTCCCGCCGATACCCTGATGCCGGCCATGCTGCAGCGTTTCGGCCTGGACAAGGCGACCGTTGCCGCGCATGTCAGCTATCCGAGCCTGCGTGGCAACTGCAACGCCTGTCCGGTGGCCGGCTACTGCTGGCACGCCATGCGCCGCGACGCCGACGTCGATGAGTGCCGCGCCTTCTGCCCCAACGCCGCGGCCTTCGATCGCCAGGCCGAGCTGACCTGAAGGCCAGGCCGATTCAACGATTCCATTCCAAATATTCCTGTTAAGTGGCTGCTGGCGCTACGCGCCGGCAGACCATTTGCCATCGGTCTCCTTGGCCTGCGCGTCGAGGTGCTCGAGGATCCACTCGATGAACCCCTTCACCTTGGCCTGTTCCGCCTTGTACTCGGGGTAGGCCAGGTAGTAGGCATCGCGACTGGTCAGCGAGAACGCCCAGGGAATGATCAACTGTCCTGCCTTCAGTTCCTCCTCTGCCAGGAAGCGTGGCACCAGCGCCACGCCGCAACCCGCCCGGGCTGCCCGTAGCGACATGGAAAACGTATCGAATCGCGGGCCGTGATAGCTGTGCTCGGTATAGGCCCCCTGGGCGGCAAACCAGTCGTGCCAGGCCTCCGGGCGGGTCGCGCTCTGCAGCAGCACCAGTTCGGTCAGCGCCAGGGGATCCCCGATCCCGCCCTCCGGCACCACCGATGGGGCGCAGACAGCCACGACTTCCTCATCGAGCAGCTTGATGCACTCGGCCTTCGGCCAGGCACCATGGCCGAAGAAGAAAGCGACATCGACGCGCTCTTCCTCGAGGTCGAAGGGCTCCATCCGGTTGCCGATGTTCAGGTAGACATTGGGATGGCGAAAACGAAAGCCATTGAGCCGGGGGATCAGCCAGCGGGCGCCAAAGGTCGGCAGCGTGGTGACGTTGAGCACCTCGCTCTGGCCGCCGTAGGACTGCATGTAGCGGGTCGACATCTCGACCTGGGCGAGGATCTTGCGCACCTCGGTCAGGTAGAGCGAGCCCTCGGGAGTAACCTGCAGGCGCTTGCGGACGCGGCGGAACAGGGGATGTTCGAGCACCGACTCGAGCTGGGCCACCTGCTTGCTGATCGCGCTCTGGGTCAGGCTCAGTTCATCGGCGGCGCGGGTGAAGCTGAGGTGGCGGGCCGAAGCCTCGAAGCACTGCATGGCGGTGAGGGTCGGCAGGTGGCGGCGGCTCATTTCAGTACCCAATCGGAAAAAAAGGAATGACCTTCGTATAAAACGTCGTTTGAGGCGGGTCAATCACGACGGCAATACTGCTTGCGATCATCATGTTCATAACGAGTCGCAGGAGGAGGAAGAATGATCGATGCCGTCATGGGGCGCCTCGGTGTGCCCGAGGCCCTGTACCGCCAAGGCGACTTCCCCGTCACCTCACCCACCGACGGCGCCGAGATCGGCCGCATCGCGCTCGAGGGCGCGGACGCGGTCGAGTCCCGTATCGCCCGAGCCCAGCAGGCCTTCGAGCAGTGGAGCCGGGTGCCGGCGCCCCGCCGCGGCGAGCTGGTCCGCCTGTTCGGCGAGCAGCTGCGTTGCCACAAGGAGGACCTCGGTACCCTGGTGACCCTGGAGTGCGGCAAGATCCTGCAGGAAGGCCTCGGCGAGGTGCAGGAGATGATCGACATCTGCGACCTGGCGGTCGGTCAGTCGCGTCAGCTCTACGGCTTGACCATCGCCTCCGAGCGCCCCGGCCACCATATGCGTGAGAGCTGGCATCCGCTGGGCCCGGTCGGCCTGATCACCGCCTTCAACTTCCCGGCCGCCCCCTGGGCCTGGAACGCTGCCCTGGCCCTGGTGTGCGGCAACAGCCTGCTGTGGAAGCCCTCCGAGAAGACCCCGCTCAGCGCCCTGGCCTGCCAGGCCCTGCTCGAGCGCGCCATGGCCGAGTTCGGCGACGAGGCCCCGGCGGATCTCAGCCAGGTCATTCTCGGCGACCGCGAGGCCGGTGAGCGCCTGGCCGACGACCCCCGCGTGCCGTTGATCAGCGCCACCGGCAGTACCCGCATGGGCCGCGAGGTCGCGCCGCGGGTTGCCGCCCGCTTCGGGCGCAGCATCCTGGAGCTCGGCGGCAATAACGCCATGATACTGGCGCCCAGCGCCGACCTGGATATGGCGGTGCGCGCGATTCTCTTCTCGGCAGTGGGTACCGCCGGCCAGCGCTGCACCACCCTGCGCCGCCTGATCGTCCATGAATCCATTCGCGACGAGGTGCTCGAGCGGGTGAAGACGGCCTATACGGGCATCAGCATCGGCGACCCCATGACGGGGAACCTCGTTGGACCGCTGATCGACGCCCAGGCCTATGACCAGATGCAGTCCGCCCTGGATCGGGCTCGTCAGCAGGGGGCCCGGGTATTCGGCGGCGATCGCCAGCTGGCCGAGACCTACCCCAACGGCTACTACGTGGCCCCGGCCATCGTCGAGGTCCCAGGCCAGGACGAGCTGGTCAAGAACGAGACCTTCGCCCCGATTCTCTACGTCATGGGCTATCGCGACTTCGACGAGGCGCTGGCGCTGAACAACGGCGTGCCCCAGGGCCTGTCGTCGTGCGTCTTCACCACCGACGTACGCGAAGCCGAGGCCTTCGTCTCCGACCAGGGCAGCGACTGCGGGATCGCCAACGTCAATATCGGCCCCAGCGGCGCCGAGATCGGCGGCGCCTTCGGCGGCGAGAAGGAGACCGGCGGTGGTCGTGAGTCGGGCTCGGATGTGTGGAAGAGCTACATGCGCCGTCAGACCAACACCGTCAACTACTCCCGCGAGCTGCCCCTGGCCCAGGGCATCCGGTTCGACTGACCCGGGCGGCGTCCACCCGGCCCAAGCATGGGAGGCACCATGAAGGAGCGCTGTCTCTGGCAATCCACCTCGCTGGAACCGCCCTTGAGCCTGGATGTGCTGCAGGGCGACCACAGCGCCGATGTGGTGGTCATCGGCGGTGGTATCACCGGGCTCAGCACCGCGCTGCACCTCGCCGAGGGCGGTGTCGACGTGGCCCTGGTCGAGTCTGGGGATATCCCCAGCGGTGGTTCGGGACGCAGCGTCGGCCTGGTCAATGCGGGGCTGTGGATTCCACCGGATGACATCATGGCGGCGCTGGGCGAGGAGGATGGCGAGCGTGCCAACGCCATTCTGGGTGCCGCCCCCGCGGACGTCTTTTCGCTGATCGAGCGACACGGCATCGACTGCCAGGCGACCCGCACGGGCACCCTGCACCTGGCCCACAATGGCAGGGGCGAGCAGGAGCTGGTGCGTCGCGCGGAACAGTTCCAGCGGCGTGGCGCTCCCGTGGAGCTACTCGAGGCAGACGCCTGCCGGGAGCGCGTGGGTACCCGGCGCATTCGCCGGGCACTGCTCGACCGGCGCGCCGGCACCCTGAACCCCACCGCCTATACCCGGGGCCTGGCGCGCGCCGCCAAGGCGGCCGGCGCTCGCCTGCATACCCACAGCGCCGTGGTTGGCGTCGCCAGGGCGGGGGATGACTGGCGGGTGACCACCGACCGCGGCAGCGTCACGGCCCCGCGGCTGGTGCTCGCCACCAACGCCTACACCGAGGATCGCTGGAACGAAGTCCGCCATCACTTCTTTCCCGGCCACTTCTTCCAGGTCGCCTCCCGGCCGCTACCCGCGGCACTCGCCGGCGACATCCTGCCCGAGCGTCAGGGCGCCTGGGATACCCGCATGGTATTGAGCAGCATGCGCTGCGACCCGGAGGGCCGGCTGATTCTCGGTAGCCTGGGCAAGGGGGAGGGGAAGCCTGCGGCGTTCCTGCGCTGCTGGGCCAACCGCATTCAGCGTCACTACTTTCCCCAGCTGGGGACTGTGGAATGGGAGTGTACCTGGACGGGACGAATCGCCTTCACGCCGGACCATACGCTGCGGCTCTTCGAACTCGCCCCCGGCGTGCTGGGGGTTTCGGGCTACAACGGCCGCGGCATCACCACCGGCACCGTGGTGGGCAAGGGCTTTGCCAGGTACCTGATCTCGGGCGATGACGCCCTGTTGCCTCTGCCGATCCGAGCCCCCCAGCCGATACGTGCCAGGTCGCTTCGAAGCGCAGGCTATGAGGGGGGCTTCACGCTCTACCACACGGGGCAGTGCCTGCGGATACTGAGCTGAGCCAGGCCCGCTCAACTCGGCCGACACAGCGCCACCAGCCGCGCCTTGGAAGGCACGCCGAGCTTGGCGTAGGCGCGCTTGCGGTAGGTCTCGGCGGTGGACAGCGCGATATCGAGTTCGGCGGCGGCGGTTTTGAGGGTGTGGCCACGCAGCAGATAGAGGCAGAGCTGGCGTTCCCGCTCGGAGAGAGGAGTCAGCACGGCGGTTTCCTGGGCGCTGGGTCGCTGGGAGAGGGAGCGGGTGCTGCCGTAGTGTCGTCGGATCAGGCTGGCCAGCAGCGGCGCAAGGCCGTCCAGGCAGGCCAGGTCATCCTCGGTGAAGGGACCCGCCGTCACGCCACAGTAGAGGTTGAGATAGTAGATGCTGTCCTGCCCCGGGATGGTCAAGGAGACCTTGTCGACCAGGTCGGGAAAGGCGAATAGATGGCTCTGATAGGCCGGCGGCATGGCCTCGGGCTGCATCGTCGTCAGCTCGGCGGCGGCGAGCTTGCCTTTATCATCGATCAGCTGCCGCAAGCGCTGGTAGTTGGGGTCCTGGCGGAACAGGCCGTCGGCGTAGAGCTGGGCCAGGCGGCCGGCGACCCGAGGCTGGCGCTCGTTGGCGGCCAGCAGGCAGTCGATCTCGTCGCTGCTGTCATAGGCGAAGATCATGCACTGCTCGATACGCACCGCCCGGCGCAGCAGGTCGAGCAGGGCCTCATCGAAGCCTTCGCTGCCCATGGCATCGACGCAGGCGGCCATCGCCGGAACCAGCGATGGCCAGCTGGATGCGTGCCTGTCTTCGCGCTTATCTGCCATGCTGGCCTCGATCATGGTTATTTCCTGTCCCCTCTTTTGCAGGACAGTGCCCCTGTCTGCTTCAGGATAGGCTGTCGTCAGGCTCGATAATAACCCTGACAGGAGAGTGAGCATGCGCCCCGCCGGAAGAGACGAACACGATTCGCTGTACTTCGATTATCCCCGTTTCCCCTTCGTGCGTCCTGCCGAGCTGGAGGGCCGCGAGGTTCGTCATCGCGTGGCCATCGTCGGCGCCGGTCCGGTGGGGGTGACCGCCGCCCTGGAACTGGCACGCCATGGCATCGCCTCGGTGGTGCTCGACGACAAGGAGAGTGTCAACGACGGCTCCCGGGCGATCTGCATCTCCCGCCACAGCCAGGAGATCCTCCAGCAGCTAGGTGTGGATAAGCGCTTCACCGACAAGGGGCTCGGCTGGACCCGCGGGCGTACCTACTTTCGCGACCGCGAGATCTACCGCTTCGAGATGCCCCACTCCGAGCAGGAGCGCTTCCTGCCCATGGTCAACCTGCAGCAGCAGTACATCGAGCAGTTCCTGATCGACAAGGCGATGGCGTCGTCGCTGATCGAGCTGCGCTGGCAGCAGGCGGTCACCGGGGTGAGCCAGGATGGCAGCGGCGTGACCCTGGAGGTCGCGACCCCCGAGGGCGACTATCGCCTGCAGAGCGACTACCTGCTGGCCGCCGACGGTGCCCGCAGCGTGGTGCGCAAGGCCTTCGGCCTCCCACTGCACGGCGAGGCCTACGAAGGGCGCTACGTGATCGCCGACGTGCGGCTGAGCTCCGACTTTCCCACCGAACGGCGCGCCTTCTTCAGCCCCTCGGTAATGCCCGATTCCACCCTGCTGGTGCACAAGCAGCCCGACGATATCTGGCGGATCGATTACCAGCTGCTGCCGGATGAGGACCCCGACAAGGCGGTGGAGGAGGCCAGTATCCGTGAGCGGGTCTGCACCATCATCGACATGCTCGGCGAAGGCGATGACTGGGAGCTGGAGTGGTGGAGTCTCTACAAGGCCTACACCCTGGCGCTGGACGACTACCGTCACGGCCGGGTGCTGTTCATCGGCGACAGCGCCCACCTGGTGCCGATCTTCGGTGTGCGCGGGCTCAACAACGGTATCGCCGATGCCGCGAATGCGGCCTGGAAACTGGCCTGGGTATTGAACGGAAGGGCACCGGATCGGCTGCTCGACAGCTACAGCCCGGAGCGGCGTGGCGCCACCCTGGACGTGTTCGCCAACGCCGGCAAGAGCACCCGCTTCATGACGCCGCCGACCCGTGGCTATCGGTTGATGCGCGATGCCGCCCTGTCGCTGGCGGTGGATAACGACTATGCCAGCGACTTCGCCGATCCCCGTCAGGTCACGCCCTACACCTACGCCGAGAGCCCCCTGACCCTGGCCGATGGCGACGACTTCGCCGCCGGGCCGATCCCCGGGGCGCCGCTGATCAACCGTCGCCTGGGCGAGGATGACTTCCTGCTCGACCATCTCGGCCGGGGCTTCACGCTGCTGCTGTTCAGCGACGATGGTTCTCTGGCGCCGGCGCGGCAGGAGCAAGTGGCCAGCCTGCAAACCTGGGAGCCTGGCCTCGACGTGCTGATCATCGGCCGTGAGGCGTCAGCCCAGGGGCTCAGCAAGACCTTGGGGGGCAGCCGGGTGGATAGCGTGGTGGATAGCCGGGCCGATAGAGAGAGCGGCGTGTTCGAGGCCTATGGCGCCGTCGATGGCACGGCCTACCTGGTACGCCCCGACCGCCATGTGGTGGCGCGCTGGAAAACCCTCGACGCCGCCGACCTCGATGCCGCACTCACGACCGCCCTGGGAGGAGAATGATCATGACCGCACCGACACTGCCTTTTGCCGACCTGGAGCAGGTCTACGAGACGTTGGCGACCACTCTGGATGCCTTGCCCGAGGAGCAGGAACGGCTGTTTCTCGCCCAGCTGGCACTGGCGCTGGCGCATCGAGTAACCGATGTGGCCCTGGTAAGGGAAGCGATCGAGGAAGCCCGGCGGGGGCTGGCGGTTGCGGCTAGTTAGCGGAGCCGCGGCTATCCGGCTCTGCTCCCCGCGCCTCGAGGGCCTCGGCATTGGGGCAGAAACGCCGGCACTCCTCCCGCGGTGCCTGGTGACGCAGGGCCAGCCAGCAGGTACCCACCTTCGAGCAGGAATTACAGGTGGTGCGCAAGGCGTGGATGATGGGGTCCTGATCAAGGTCCTCCCGGGCAAGCCCCAGGGCGCGCATCATCGCCGGCATCAGGGTATCGGTAGGCTGAAAACCCGGGATATCGCCCGCGGCCAGGCTGCGCGCCAGCGCCTGCTCCAGGGACCGGCTCATCGGTTGTGACAGGTTATGGATCAGGACACTCAGCGCTTTCGGCGCACAGCACTTGAGCTCGAGCAGGGCGCGCTGCCCCTCGAGGTAGTCACTGATGGGCTCCTGACCGGCTGACGGGCTGTCGTCGGCGGGGTGCTTGGGTGAGCTCATAGTCGCTGTTCTCTGCCGGACCAACTTTCACTATGGTCGACACGATCCATCGCCGCCTTGATCGATATCATGTTCTCGGGCAAGCGGCCGACAGGGTCGGCGGATCACCCCGAACCCACCACTCAGGCCGGGCTTGGCAGCAGTTCGGCTACCGCCTCACCGACGCGCCGGAGTCGGCCGGTGTGCTGTACGTAATAGCCCGAGCGGGACGATCTGATCAGCGTCGGGCCATCAGAGTGCGGTAGCCGTTGTCTGCTCGCCGTTTCGTCTGGTGATCCCAGGTTCCTCGGCCAGCGAATCTGGCAGATCGGCTTGGGAGAAGCGATTAATTTGCTGCCTTTTAGTTAGCCTGCTACGCTTGACGGCTCCAAGCGAGAGTCTCGCGCGACATGCCTTCACCCACTGCCACTACCTCCACTGTCGATCGGCCACTGAAAGGCATTGCCTTCATTCTCGGCGCTGGCTTGTTGTTCACCCTGCTCGACACGGGGGTCAAATGGCTAACCCAGAGCTACTCTCCCGTGCAGGTAGTCTGGGCCCGATATGCTGGCCATATGCTGGTACTGGGCGGCTATCTTCTGATGCTCGGCTGGCCGCGTTGCCGGGCCATCATGGCGTCCGTGGAGTCGTTACCCGGGCAGCTCGTGCGTGGCTTGTTGCTGCTCGCCGCCAGCACCTTCGCTTTCCTGGCTTTTCGTGAGCTGCCACTGCTTCAGGTGTATGTCATCAACTTCAGTTCACCGCTGCTGGTGACGCTGCTGGCGATCCCCTTGCTTAAGGAGCGAGTGACTCTGGCAAGCGGTGGGGCTGTCGTCGTCGGCTTCATCGGCGTAGTGATCGCGGTGGGCCCGTTGGACTGGCGTGCTCAACCAGCTGCCCTGCTGCCCTTCGGGATGGCTTTTTGCTTTGCCCTCTATCAGTTGGCCACGCGACGCTTCGGCCGTAATGATCACCCTCTCGCTTCACTCTTCTATGCAGGCCTTGCAGGCGCCTTGGCCAGCTCCCTGATCGTGCCCTTCTTCTGGACCCCTATCGCAGCCGGCCACATCCCTCTCTTCCTGTTAGTTGGGGCATTAGGCGCCGTCAGTCAGTTGATGCTTATCTTGGCCATGCGCTGTGCGCCTGCTTCTCTTGTATCGCCTTTCTTGTATCTGCAGATCGTCTGGGCGACGCTTTCCGGCTATCTGGTTTTCGGTGATATTCCACTGATCGAGACGTATCTAGGTGGAGCGCTGATCATCATGGCAGGTATTTTTCTTGCCACGCGGAAGCGATGAGCTGAGCGTCCAGGCTCGGCTGCTGGATTCCGGTGTGATGACGGCATGGCGTTATTGGTATCTTGGGGTTGAGGGGGATTCAGGCTTGGCTTGCCGCCACTGACGCAGCAGCCAGGCGAAGGCCATGCCCAACAGCAGCAGCCATACGCCGGCACCGGCCAGCAGCCACAGGCTATCGGCCAGGCGCAGTATCACCCCACCCAGGCTGACGCCCACCGACTGGCCCAGGAACAGGCAGCCGGCGAACACCGCCATGGCGGTGCCGCGGGCGGCGGGTGCCATCTGGGTGGCGTTGATCTGCAGGGTGCTGTGCATCATGTAGAAGCCCAGGCCAGCAGCGAAGGCGGCGGCTGCGGCCGCCATCGGCTGCTGGGCCATCGCCAGCCCGACGAAGCCCACCCCCATCAGCACACCGCCCCCGGCGGCCAGGCCCGGTTCGCCCAGGCGCCTGACCAGCGGCCTGGCCAGGGCGGCGAAGATCAGCCCCCCCACCCCGAACAGCGCCACCATCAGCCCGGCACGGGTCAGCGAGACCCCGAGACGCTCATAGAGGTGGCTGGCGACGAAGGCCAGGGCGCCGAAGGCGGCAATCCCCTCGAGAAACACCAGCACCAGGATGCGACGGGCCCGGGCGATCAACAGGATCTCGCGCAGCCGCGACACGAAGGCGACCCCACCCTGTTCCGACCTGGGTGGGGAGAGGCCGGGGCGGCGATGGAGCATCGTCAGCAGCAGCCCCCCGGCCAGCAGGAAGAGTAGCGTCAGCAGGAAGAACGCGGCCTGCCAGCCCAGCGTGTCGGCAAGAAAGCCGCCCGCCACCTGGCCGGTGATCAGGCCCATTACCGCGCCTGATAGCATGTGGGCCAGGGTTACCTGGCGGCTCTCATAGGGCACGTTGTCACCCACCCAGGCCATGGAGAGTGGAATGATGGCGGCGGCGGTGGCGCCGGTCAGGGTGCGAAACAGCAGCAGCATCGATAGCGACCCGGAAAGCGCCGAGCCCAGTGCACCCAGTGCGCAGGCCACCGTGGCCAGGCCGATGACCCGAAGGGTGCCGTGACGGTCGCCCAGAGGGCCGTAGGCAAGCTGCATGACGCCATAGGCGATGGCGAAGAAGGTGATGTTCTGCGCCACGTCGGCCACCGGGCGCTCGAAGGCGTACGACAGTGCCGGCAACATGGCATCGGTGACCCGCATCGACGCCATGCTGGCGAAGCCGGCCAGGGCCAGCAGCAGGATGACGAGACGGGAAGGCGGGGAGGTGTTGCTCAATGCTACAACTCCTGTGTCTGCTGCAATGCCATGGCCCGTTCGGCGGGCCGTACCAACCCCAGGAAACTGGCGACAGCGAGCAGTCCACCCAGCGCTACCACGATCGCCATGGTCAGCGAGGTGCCGTCATGCAGCTGGGCCACTGCGCCGCCGACCACGGCAGCAATTGTCATCTGTAGAAAACCGAAGAGTGAAGAGGCCGCGCCGGCGCAGTGTGGATTGGGCGCCAGTGCCCCCGACATGGTCTGTGGCATCAGAACGCCGACGCCGACCATGAACAGCACATGGGGGCCGACCACGGCCCAGGCGGCGAACACTCCTGACAGCGCCAGCGCTGCCATCAGGCACCCTCCCGCAGCGCAGACCAGCGTGGCCAGGCCGACCAGGCGCTCGCGTCCCAGACGATGGCTATAGCGGCCGCTGAGCAGGGTCCCGACGAAAAAGCCAGCGACGATCAAACTGAAGAACAGTCCATACTGGAACGGGGAGACGCCGAGGAACTCGATCAACACGAAGGACGAACCCGAGAGGTAGGCGAACAGGCCCGAGAAAGCCGCCGCGTTGGTCAGGGTATAGCCCATGAAGGTGCGTTGGCCGAGCAGCCTGCGAAAGTTGGCCAGGATGGCTTGCGGGTGGATCGACTGGCGTCGTTCCGGTGGCAGTGTTTCAGGCAGCGCCAGGATCAGCAGCGGCAGCATTGCCGCGGCATAGAACGCCAGCAGCACGAAGATCGACTGCCAGCCGAAGAACACCAGCAGCCCGGCACCGACAATAGGAGCCAGCGCCGGGGCCAGCGACATGGTGCTGGCCATGTAGGAGAGGATACGCCCGGCCTCGATGGGCCCGTAGATGTCGCGCACCGCGGCGCGGCCCAGCACCGGCCCGGTGGCGCCGCCCAGGGCCTGCAGGAAGCGCCCTGCCAGCAGCCATTCGATGCTGGGGGCGAAGGCGCAGAGCAGGCTCGCCACCAGGAACAGACTGAAGCCGAAGATCATTACCGGCTTGCGTCCGAAACGGTCGGAGAAAGGACCGCAGAACAGCTGTGCAGCGGCGAAGCCGGCCATGTAGAGGCTCAGAGTCAGCTGCACCTGGTCGGGGCCGGTATCGAGCGCCGCGGCCATGGCAGGCATGGCGGGCAGGTACATGTCGGTTGCCAGCGGGCCCAGCGCGGTCAGGGCCGCCAGGGTCACCACCGTGGCGGGGGACGTCAGCCTCAGCACATTGACCTCTTCTCGAAGGGCGCCTCGGGAGGCGAACAACGACCAGCGGGCGCCACCCTTCCCGGCTCGGCCTGAGCGGAATAGAGCGGCGCCCGTGTGTCGTTAGCCTGCTTATTGTAGCCGAAACGATCCGCGATTGCTCAGCCGGCGTCCGGCTGCTCTTCCGGGGAGGCCTGGTGGAAAGCATCGAGTGCGCGGCAGTTGGCGACGATGCGCTGGATCCGCGGGTAGGCGGAGAGGTCGCACTCGAAGCGCTCGGCGTTGAACACCTGTGGCACCAGGCAGACATCGGCGAGCGTCGGGGTGTCGCCGTGGCAGAAGTCGCCGCTGCCCGCCTCCCGGGAGAGCATCGCCTCCAGGGCGTCGAAGCCGCCGGTCACCCAGTGGCGGTACCAGGCCAGCTTGGCCTCGTCGTCCAATTTCAGTTCGCTGACCAGGTACTTGAGCACCCGCAGGTTGTTGAGCGGGTGGATCTCGCAGGCCACCAGTTGGGCCAGTGCCCGCACACGGGCCCGCTCAGCCGGCTCGAGCGGGAGCAGCGCGGGGCTGGGGTGGAGCTCGTCCAGGTACTCGCAGATCGCCAGCGACTGGGTCAGGGTGGTGCCGTCGTCGGTAACCAGCGCCGGCACCAGCCCCTGGGGGTTATGGGCACGGAAGGTCTCGCTGCGCTGTTCGCCCTTCACCAGGTTGACCGGGACCTGCTCAAAGGCCAGGCCCTTGAGGTTGAGGACGATGCGCACCCGGTAGGCTGCCGACGAGCGAAAATAGCCGTATAGCGTGGTCATGGTTGCCTCTCCCTGCCATTTACTTGGGCTGGTACTTGACCACCTGCTGGTCGATGGCGCCGAAGATGCTCTTGCCCTCGCGGTCGAACATCTCGATGCGCACCCGGTCGCCGAAGCGCATGAAGGAGGTCTTGGCCTGGCCGTGCAGGATCTGCTCCACCATGCGTACCTCGGCCAGGCAGCTGTAGCCCACGCCACCATCGGCGATCGGCTTTCCGGGGCCGCCATCGGGGTCGGGGTTGGAGACGGTGCCCGAGCCCACCACCGCGCCGGCGCCCAGGTAGCGGGTCTTGGCCGCGTGAGCGACCAGCTGCGGGAAGCTGAAGATCATGTCGGGGCCGGCTTCCGGTTCGCCGAACTTTTCGCCGTTGAAGTGTACGGTGAGCGGCAGGTGCACCTTGCCGTCCTGCCAGGCGTCGCCGAGTTCGTCAGGGGTCACCGCGATGGGCGAGAAGCTCGAGGCCGGCTTGGCCTGGAAGAAGCCGAAGCCCTTGGCCAGCTCGCCGGGGATCAGGCCGCGCAGGCTGACGTCGTTGACCAGCATGACCAGCTTGATGTGTCCGGCGGCCTGCTCGGGGGTCACCGCCATGGGCACGTCGTCGGTGATCACCGCGATCTCGCCCTCGAAGTCGATGCCGTGCTCCTCGCTGACCGCCTCGATGTCCTCTGTCGGGGCCAGGAAGCGGTCGCCGCCGCCCTGGTACATCAGCGGGTCGGTCCAGAAGGTCTCGGGCATCTCGGCATTGCGCGCCTGGCGTACCAGCTTGACGTGGTTGAGGTAGGCGGAGCCGTCGGCCCAGTGGTAGCTGCGCGGCAGCGGCGAGTGCAGCTTGCTTTGGTCGAGGTCAAAAGCGCCCTCGGCCTGGCCGTCGTTGAGCTGGACATAGCGTTGCTCCAGCTTGGGAGCGAGGCTGTCCCAGCTCTCCACCGCCTGCTGCAGGGTGGCGGCAATGTCGCTGGCACGCACGGCGCGGGTCAGGTTGCGGGAGACCACGATCAGTTCGCCGTCGCGGCCGTTCTTCAAAGTAGCGAGTTTCATCGTCGTTGGGTCCTTTCGTCAGAGGCGAGGCCCTGTGGGCCTCGTCCGTTCATTCGTCTTGTCGCTCAGGGCGCTTTTATCGCGCTCAGGGCTGTCTATATCCGCTCAAGGCTGTTCCGGATCGAAGTGCGAACGCAGGGTCGACCAGACATCGACGTAGTCGCGCTGACGGATCTCGGCATCCAGTGCCGCCTCGGTCGGATGGTAGACGTAGCGGCTCTCGAACATGAAGGCCAGGGTATCGCCCTGATGCTGGGGCGCAAGCTCGGCGTTCGATGCCTTCTCGAAGGTATCGGCGTCGGGGCCGTGGGGCGACATGCAGTTGTGCAGGCTGGCGCCGCCGGGCAGGAAGCCCTCGGCCTTGGCGTCGTACTCGCCGTGGATCAGGCCCATGAACTCGCTCATCAGGTTGCGATGGAAGTAGGGCGGGCGGAAGGTGTTCTCGGCCACCATCCAGCGCGGCGGGAAGATCACGAAGTCCAGGTTGGCCATTCCCGGGGTGTCGGAGGCCGAGGTCAGCACGGTGAAGATCGACGGGTCCGGGTGGTCGAAGCTCACCGTGTTGATGGTGTTGAAGTGGGCCAGGTCGTACTTGTAGGGCGCGTAGTTGCCGTGCCAGGCCACCACGTCCAGCGGCGAGTGGTCGAGCCGGGTCGCCCAGAAACGACCGGAGAACTTGGCCACCAGCTCGTACTCGCCTTCGAGATCTTCGTAGCTCGCCACGGGGCTCTGGAAGTCGCGGGGGTTGGCCAGGCCGTTGGCGCCGATGGGGCCGAGGCCGGGCAGTTCCAGCGGGCTGCCGTAGTTCTCGCAGATGTAGCCGCGGGCGGCGTCTGAGCCTTCCGCCAGGCGCACCTGGAACTTGATGCCGCGGGGAATCACCGCGATCTCGCCGCCCTTGACCTGAAGCTCGCCCAGCTCGGTGCGCAGGCGCAGGGTGCCCAGCTGCGGAACGATCAGCAGCTCGCCGTCGGCGTTGTAGAAGAAGCGCTCGGTCATGTCCCGGTTGAAGGCGTAGACATGCACGCCGCAGCCGGCCTGGGTGCCGGCATCGCCGTTGACTGCGATGCTCAACAGGCCGTCGACAAAATCGGTGGGCTCGGCGGGCACGGGCAACGGGTCCCAGCGCATCTGATTGGGATCGGCGGCGGGCTTGGCCAGCGGTGCCGTGGCCACGCCTTCTACGGTGAGCGGGCGGTAGGCGCTCTGTACCACCGAGGGACGGATGCGATAGAGCCAGCTGCGCAGGTTCTGGTGGCGCGGGGCGGTGAAGGCCGAGCCGGTGTACTGCTCGGCGTAGAGCCCATAGGCACAGCGCTGGGGCGAGTTCTGGCCGATTGGCAGGGCGCCGGGCAGCGCCTCGGTGGAGAAATGGTTGCGAAAGCCGCTCTGGTACTCAAGCGTCTCGGTCGTCATGGGGAGTATCCTCGTCATCCGTGCTGTTATTGTTGCCGGGCTTCGGTCTCGGTGGCTCTGGGCTCGGCGGCCTGGGTGGCGATCTCCAGTGCCTCTTCGAGCACCTGCTGGTCGCCGATATGGTTGGCCAGCAGCAGGATCAGCCGGGCGTTGATGCGTTCGCTCTGCGCCTCGTCGCGTTCACGGTGCGCCTCGGTCAGCGCGGCGTAGAAGGCGTCCGGGTCGGTGAAGTTGGGGTTGAGTTCAAGCCGTGGCATGGCGGCCTCCCTGATGGTCGGGGCGATCTTCGGAAACGGCGGCAAGGTTGGCGCCCAGGGCGCGGTCCATCGCGGCACCCACCGCCCTGGCCGAGACCTCGGGCCAGCGGGCGGTCACGTGCTGGTCGGGCCGCAGCAGGTAGCCGGCGCCGGCCGTGAGGCCATAGCGCTCCCCGATCAGGTTCTCGGCGTCCTCGACCGTCACGCTGCGGGGCAGCTCGGAGAGGGCGTGAGGCGTGGGTCCGACGATGACCAGGTCGAGGTCGTCGCGCTCATCCAGCAGCGACTGCAGTTCGGCCTTCAGGCTCTCGGCCCGGGCGCTGTCGACGCGACCATCGAGCAGCAGCACGAAGCGGTTGCCCAGCTGGTTGAGCAGCCAGGCGCTCTGCCCGGCGAGTCGGATCGGCGCATCCTTGGCCGGGCTGCCGGGGCGCAGCTCAAGCGGGAAACCTTCGCCGCCGGTGTCGTTGAGCGGCGAACCGTCGTAGCGGCAGGGCACCGACAGCCGGCCGCTGTTCACCAGGCTGCGGGCGAAGGGGTAGTGCTCGGCCAGTTCCAGGGTGGTGTCGCGGAACACGCGGCTGATGCGGCTCTTGGGCGTGATGAAGTCGGTGGCGCGGGTCGAGTTGAGGATGTTCTCGGCGGCACCGTGCTGGCGCTCGTCGTTGTAGGTCTCAAGCAGCGCCTCGGGGGCCCGGCCCCTGAGTACCCGGGCCAGTTTCCAGGCCAGGTTCTCGGTGCTCTGCAGCGCACCGTTGGCGCCACGGGCGCCGAAGGGCGAGACCTGGTGGGCGGCATCGCCCATGAAGAACACCCGGTTGTGAATATAGTCGTCCATCTTGCGGCAGCGGAAGGTGTAGACGCTGGCCCACTCCAGTTCGAACTCCACGTCCTCGCCGAGCATCGCCTGCACGCGGGGGCGGATGTTCTCCTCCTTCTTCTCCTCTTCCGGGTCGGCGTCCCAGCCCAGCTGGAAGTCGATGCGCCAGACGTTGTCCGGCTGCTTGTGCAGCAGCACCGACTGGTTGGGGTGGAAGGGCGGGTCGAACCAGAACCAGCGCTCGGTGGGGAAGTCCGCCTTCATGATCACGTCGGCGATCAGGAAGTGGTCCTGGAAGATCTGGCCGCGGCTCTCCAGGCCCAGCATGTCGCGGATCTTGCTGTTGGCACCGTCGGCCACCAGCAGGTAGTCGCAGGAGAGGCGGTAGTCGCCGTCCTCGGTGCTGACCACGATTTCGCTGCGCTCGGGTCGGCTGTCTACCTCGATGACCTTGTGCTTCCAGCGCAGTTCGATGAGGTCGGAGAGTTCGTCTGCCCGGTCGACCAGGTACTCCTCGAAGTAGTACTGCTGCAGGTTGATGAAGGCCGGCATGCGGTGGCCCTCCTCCGGCAGCAGGTTGAAGTCATATACCTCGCGTTCCTGGAAGAACACGCGGCCATGCTGCCAGGTCACGCCCTTGTCGATCATCGGCTGGCCGCAGCCCAGGCGATCGAGGATCTCCAGGGTACGCTTGGCGAAGCAGATCGCCCGGGAGCCGACGCTGACGGTATTGTTGTCGTCCAGCACGACGCTGGCGATGCCCTGCTGGGCCAGGTCGATGGCCATGGCCAGGCCGGTGGGGCCGGCGCCCACGATCACTACCGGGCAGTGGCGTACGTCATCGCGGTCGAGTTCCGGTGGGCGTCGATACGGGTAGACGGGATTCTTGTAGGTGGTTGGCATGGCTCCTCCGACCGCGACTGTTTCCGGCGGCAGGCCTGTGCGAGGGCGCGGTGGACCCTCCCTGGGCGCTACCGATTCCTTCCCTGGAATCGGGCCCTCGTCAGGCCTGTCGCCGGCGACGCGCATCTTGAACGTTGGGAAAGCAGAGCGTTACTGGTTCTCGACCACTTCCTGCAGCGAGTGCCACATGGCGGTATCGCGCTCGGCGGTCCAGATCCGCGGATCCGGATACTCGCCGCCCGCCTCGTCATAGCAGCGGGTGATGTCGAAGGGCACGCAGTGATCGAAGATCACCCAGTGGCCGTACTTCGGCTTGAGCAGGGCGTAGGTCTCGGCATAGCACTCGGAGAGCGTCTTGCCGGCGGCCTTGCCCGCCTTGACGCTTTCATACATGTCATTGAGGAAGTCGCGGGTACCTTGGATGGCTTCCTGGCACTGCTCGGGGGTCTGCAGCGCCTCACCGCGGCCCGGCACCAGCTTCTGCGGGGCCATTGCCTGAAGGCGGTCGAGGGTGGCCGGCCAGTATTCGTGATAAGCGTCGCCGGTGTAGGGCGTGGCGCCATATTCGACCAGGTCGCCGGAGAACATCACCTTCTCCTCGGGCAGCCAGACGATGGTATCGCCTTTGGTGTGGCCGCGGCCCAGATGAATGATGCGCACCTCGCGCTTGCCCATGTACACCGTCAGTTCCTCCTGGAAGACGATGTTCGGCCAGGTCAGGCCGGGCACGGAGTCCACCCCCTTGAACAGGCGCGGGAAGCGGCCGACCTCGGATTCATAGTCCTGCTGGCCGCGCTCGACGATCAGGTCGTAGGTATGCTGGCTGGCGTAGATGTTCTCGGCGTCGTAGGCGGAGGCGCCCAGCACTCGCACGGCGTGGTAGTGGGTCAGAACCACGTGCTTGATCGGCAGGTCCGTGATTTCGCGGATCCGGCGGATCACGTCCTGGGCCATGATCGGAGTGGCCTGGGTATCGATCACCATCACGCTGTCGTCGCCGATGATGACACCGCTATTGGGGTCGCCCTCGGCGGTATAGGCGTAAAGGCCTTCGGCCAGCTTGGTAAAGCTGATCTGCTTCTCTTCAGTATCGGCGTGCGAGGCGAATTTCTTGCTCATGGTTCCTCTCCAATGTCTCGTCGGGGGCGCCTGATCAGGGGATAGATGACAGCAGCTCTCGACCCGATCGGCGTGTCAGGTTGAACCGAGCATAGTTGCTTTTGAAACTATATGTCCAGTTGTCCTGACATTGGTTTCAGACACTGTCGCCGTGAAAATGGGAAATACTTGCCTAAGATCATGGATTTCTTTAGTTTTTAATACCTAAGTCTAATACGAATTTTCGCCAAATTAGTTGCAGGGGAGAGTAACTGCGGTCATGGTGACAGCGGAGAATACGAAGACTGAAAGCTCTTGGCCGATGGCTTCCAGAGCCCAGTCGACAAGACCGTAATTCGGCGCATGTCGCCCCGTGACGACGTAGGAGCACAACATGAACAAGACAACTCGCCTGATTGCCGGCGCCCTGGCGACGCTCGGCCTGGGTCTCGGTACCCCGGCTCTGGCCCAGACAACTATTACCGTAAGTACCTGGGGTGGCCCCAACCATGGTGTCAACACCATCGTCTGGCCGTCCTGGAAAGCATGGATCGAAGAGGCCACCGAAGGTCGCGTGACCGTTGAAGTCGTGCACGACATGGGGCCCCCGGCGGCACAGATGGAGATCGTTGCCGACGGCATCGCCGATGCCAGCTGGATTTTCCACGCCCACATGGCAGGACGTTTCCTGGCCACGCAGCTGCCGGAATTCCCCACCTTCGAGGAGTTCTCCTCCGAGGACGCCGCTGCTGCCTACTGGCACACTCATCAGGAGCACCTGGCCCAGGCCAATGAGCACCGCGGGATCGACGTGATGGCCATGGGCGTGCATGGCCCCGGTCAGATATTCACCCGTGATCAGGTCGACGACCTGGACGGCCTGGCCGGCAAGCGGCTACGTGTCGGCGGCGGTGTAATGAGCGGCCTGGCCGATGCCATGGGCGTGACCGGCGTGGCACTGCCGCCCACCGGCGTCTACGAAGCCGCCTCCCAGGGCGTGGTCGACGGCGCCATGCTGACCCTGGAAAGCCTGCGCAGCTTCCGGGTCGCCGAAGTGGCCCCCCATGCCCTGACCGTGGACGGCGGCTTCTATCGCGGCAGCTTCGCCATCATCATGAACCCGATGGTCTGGAACCAGATATCCGACGAGGATCGCGAGGCGATCGAGTCGGTTTCCGGCGAGCACCTGTCGCGCCTGTTCGGCTACATGATGGATGTCTCCGACGAGAGCGGCGTCGAGTTCGCCAATGAGCGTGGCCAGACCTTTACCCAGGTGCCCGAGGAGGATATCGAGCGGCTGCGTGGCGTGACCGAGGAGCTGATCGCCGCATGGGCCGCCGATGTGGAAGATCGCGGTGTCGACGCCGATGCCGCGCTTGAGCACTTCCGTGAGCAGCTTGCCCTGGCCGCCGAGAGCGAAGGCATCGCCGACCGCGTGGTACGCCAGTAACGTTCCGGCTAGCGGAGACTTTTCATGCCGACCCTGTCGACATTCTGGTTACGGGCCGGCCGTATCATGCAGCTGGGGCTGGAGGGGGTGGCGGGAGCCACCCTCTTCGCCATGATGCTGCTGACCACGGCGGACGTGATCGGTCGCTATTTCTTCAATTCGCCGATTCTCGGCACCGTCGAACTGACCCAGCTGATGCTGGCGGCCGTGGTGTTCCTGTCGCTGCCGGTGGTGTGCTGGCGCCAGGAGCACGTCAGCGTCGACCTGCTCGATGCCATCTTTCCCGCACGGCTGGTGTGGGTGCGTGAGGTGATCGTCAACCTGATCGTCACCGGCGCGCTGTGGGTCATGGCCCGCCGGGTCTGGGCGCTGGGCGAGCGTGCCATGGAATGGGGAGACGTCACCGAGTTCCTGCGTATCCCCAACGGTTACCTGATCTATCTGATTTCCATCATGCTGGCAGCGTCGGCGCTGCTGACGCTGCTGCGAGCCGTGCTCTACTTCCTCGAGGGTATCAAGGTACTCGAGCGTGGCGGCCCGCTCAGTCCTGAGAAAGGCAAGGGAGGCGATACATGATTGAAGCACTCTACGGGTTCGCCGCCCTGCTGCTGCTGGCGTTCCTGCGCGTGCCGCTGGCCTTTGCCATGGGCATCGTTGGTTTCGGAGGCTTCTACTACCTGACCGGCAACTGGAACGCCGCCGAGGCCATGGCCGCGCGCCGGGTGGTGGACACCGCCATGGACTATGGGCTGTCGGTGATCCCGCTGTTCATCCTGATGGGCAACTTTGTCTCCCACGCCGGGCTGTCGGATGCCCTGTTCCGTGCCTCCAACGGTTTTCTGGGTCACCGCAAGGGTGGCCAGGCGATGGCCACCATCGTTGCCTGCGGCGGCTTCAGCGCCATCTGCGGCTCGAGTCTCGCCACCTGCGCCACCATGGGGCGCGTGGCAATGCCGCAGATGCGCAAGTATGGCTACAAGGACTCGCTGGCCGCGGCCTCCATTGCCGCCGGCGGCACCCTGGGGATACTGATCCCGCCAAGCGTGATGCTGGTGATCTACGGCATTCTCACCGAGACCAGCATTCGCGAGCTGTTCGCTGCCGGCTTCATTCCCGGCGTGCTGGGGATATTTCTCTACCTGGGGGCGGTGAAATGGGTCATGTGGCGCGACCCGGACGCGGGCCCTGCCGGCGAGAGGGTGCCCTGGCCCGAGCGCATGAAGGCACTCAAGAGCGTGGGCAGTACCCTGGCGCTGTTCGTGCTGGTGATCGGTGGCATCTACCTGGGCGTGTTCACCCCCACCGAGGCGGCCGGCATCGGTGCCATGGGCGCCTTCCTCATCGCCCTGGCGCGGCGAGCACTGACGCCCCAGGTACTGATGAACGTGCTGATGGACACCGTGCGCACCACTGCCATGTTGTTCGCCGTGATTCTTACCGCCCTCATCTTTGCCAACTTCATCAACCGGGCGGGCCTGCCCAGCGATCTGCTGGCCTTTGTCAATGCGCTGGATATCGCGCCCTTCATGGTGATCCTGGTGATACTCGCCATCTATATCCTGCTGGGCTGCGTGTTCGAGAGCATGTCGATGCTGCTGCTCACCGTGCCGGTCTTCTTCCCGGTGGTGGCGGGCCTGGGTTACGACCTGGTGTGGTTCGGCATCCTGGTGGTGATCGTGATCGAGATCAGCCTGATCACGCCGCCAGTGGGGATGAACGTCTTCGTGCTGCGGGCGGTGCTGCCGGATGTCTCCACGGGAACGATCTTCCGCGGCGTGACGCCGTTCTGGGTGGCCGGCATGGTTCGTGCGTTGCTGGTGCTGCTGTTCCCGGCTATTGTGCTGTTCCTGCCGCAACTGCTCTATTGATTTCGCTATTGATGTCAGACCGGGCGTGGGATGAGGAGAGCCGCGATGAACATGGAAGACACCCAAGCCGATAGCGCCAGGGATGGCGCCGTCGGTACCGAAGGGCCGTCGACAAAGCCTGAGCTGGATCTCAACCAGTTCCTGCCCTATCGACTCAATAGCCTGGCCGACCGCATCAGCCAGGCGTTGGCCGAGCTCTATGCGGAGCGCTACCAGCTCAATATCGCCCAGTGGCGTGTATTGGCCTGGCTCAGCCACTGCGACGAGCTGACGGCGAAGAAGGTATGCGCCTACACCAACATGGACAAGGCCCGCGTCTCTCGGGCCATCCAGGCCCTGGAGGACCGGGGACTGATCAGCCGCACGCCGTCGCCCCGGGATCAGCGGCTGCACGACCTGCATCTCACCCCGGCGGGCCAGGCACTGCTGACCGAGCTGATTCCCGCGGCCCAGGCCTGGGAAGCCGAACTGGTCGCGACCCTCACCGCAGGCGAGTATCGCGACCTGCTCAACGTGATGCGCAAGCTGGAACGGCAGCTGGAGCGGATTGGCTAAAAGGGCTGGTCGTGTCGGTTATGGCGTGGCACAGGAGGGAGCCGCGTTTTCCAGCGGTATCACCGGCCGCAGGTAGAATTGTCCGCCCATGTTGCAGCGCGTGCGCCCCTCGCCGCTGAAGTCGACGAAGCAGTCCTGTTGGGAGTGCCCGCCGGCACTTGCCTGGTTCCAGAACCAGCCAGCCGGCGTGTCCGGGAAGGCGTCGAGGTCGATAGCCATGGGCGCCTGTCCCTGACGCTCTTCCGGAGGCTGCATCAGTCCACGCAGCTCATGGAAGCGGGGCAAGCGCCAAGGGCAGTTTGGGCTTGCCAGCGCCTGGATTCGTGACTGTGCCTCACTCCAGCTGAAGCGCTCGGCTTCGCCCAGGCATCGCCCGTCCTGGTATTGTTGACCCAGGCTGCAGCGCATCCAGGCGAGTTGCTGGCGCTTGTCGATGACCACGCCATGAGGTTCGCTTTCATCGCTGGCCGCGCTGCTGCCCCAGGCGACACCGCACGCTGCCAGAAGCACTCCCGCAACCATCACCCGAGTGAGCAGGCTCATGCCTCTACCGTCATCTCGGAAGGAACGCGCCCGCCAAGACGGGCGGTGATTTCCGCGGCGGTTTCACGCACCAGCTCGCCGAGCTCCACCAGGCGAGATTCGGGAATGCGCGCCACCGGGCCGGAAACCGAGATCGCCGCCAGCGGTGTGCCATGCTCGTTGTGTACGCAGGCCGCCACGCAGTGCAGGCCGATGGCGTGCTCCTCGCGGTCGCAGGCGTAGCCCTGCTGGCGGATCTCGGCCAGGCCGGCCCGCAGGGAGTCGGGCGTGTGCAGGGTGTTCTCGGTCACCCGGGACAGGCCCCGCTCGGCCAGCACGCGTTCGAACTCGTCATCGGGGAGCCAGGCCATGAGCGCCTTGCCGACTCCCGAGGCATGCAGAGGCGCCCGGGAGCCGAGGCGGGTGATCATGCGCATCATCTGTGGCGATTCGCTCTGGGCCAGGAATACCGCCGTGGCACCATCGCGGATGCCCAGGTTGGCGGTTTCGCCGGTCTGGGCGGTCAGGCGGCGCAGGAAGGGCCGGCTGGTGGCCACGAAGTCCCGGGCCTCCAGGAAGCTGTTGCCGATCCGGAAGGTCTTGACGTCGATCTTCCACACGCCGAGCTCGTTGTCCTGGGTGATGAAGCCCTGGCTCTGCAGGGCCTGGAGCAGCCGATGGGTGGTGGAGGGCGCCAGGTCGACCATCTCGGCCAGCTCGGACAAGGCGAGGCCCCCCGGGGTTGCCGCCAGCCGCTCGAGCAGGTTGAGCCCGCGCACCAGCGATTGGCTATGGCCACTGGTACTCTTGCCGGGACCTGGCGGCCGTCCCGCCGTTCTGCGTTTGACTTCACTCACCTGCATGGTCTCCAAATTCTCGGTGGGCCTTGTGTTGGCACACGTAGCAGCCAGGGTCAGGCCTTCTTGTCGAAATGAAAGCAGCTCTCAGGATACCCGCTCCGTTTCACCTTGTCGCGGCGACGGAAAAGCCTTCCATTCTCTCTTTCCCACGTCTTTTCAGCGATGCCGCCAGATCGGCGGGCGTTTCTTGATGAAGGCATCGATGCCCTCGGCCACATCTTCGGCCATCATGTTGCAGGCCATGGTGTCGCCGGCGAAGGCGTAGGCCTCATCCAGCGGCATCTGCAGCTGGCGCTGGAACATGGCCTTGCCGGTGCGCACCGCCACGGCACTCTTGGCGCAGATGCTGTCGGTCAGTTGGCCGAGCATCGCATCCAAGGCTTCCTCCTCTGCGACCCGGTTGATCAAGCCCCAGTCCAGGGCCTGGTCGGCGTCGATGAAGTCGCCGGTGAAGAGCATCTCCTGGGCGCGCTTGCGACCGACGCTGCGCGAGAGCGCCACTGCCGGGGTGGCGCAGAACAGCCCCACGTTGATACCCGATACGGCAAAGCGGGCCGAGCGGGCCGCCACGGCCAGGTCGCAGCTGGCCACCAGCTGGCAGCCGGCGGCGGTGGCGATGCCCTGGACCCGGGCGATCACCGGCACCGGCAGGCTGACGATGCGCTGCATGACCTCACCACAATGCGCGAACAGCGATCGGTAGTAGGCTTCGTCGGGGTTGGCGCGCATCTGCTTGAGATCGTGACCGGCACAGAAGGCCTTGCCGGTGGCGGCGATGACTACGCAGCGCACCGTGTCATCCTCGGCCAGACTGGAGAGTTCATTATCCAGTGCTGCCAGCATCTCCTCGGAAAGCGCATTGAACTGGCGCGGACGATTCATCGTCAGGGTGGCGACCCCGCCCTCGTCGCGGCGGATCAGCGGCATGTCGTCATCAGTCGTCTGCATTGATATATCCTAGAGTGGGCCCGCCACCAGCCTAGCCCGTCACGACCGTCTTTCGTCATGCCTGCGACCAAAGACGGTGCCGCCAGGAGACCATCATGATCGAACCGAACTCCCGCCATCCGGACGCTACCTCACTGCATAAAGGGCTGCCCGAGACCGGCAACCGTCTGCTGGCCGATGTGAGCTTGCCCGCTGCCGTCATTCATGAGGCGGCACTGGCCCACAACCTGGCCTGGATGCAGCGTTTCTGCGAGGCCCACGGGGCGCGGCTGGCTCCCCATGGCAAGACCACCATGATACCGGCGCTTTTTCATCGGCAGCTGCAAGCGGGAGCCTGGGGTATCACCCTGGCAACGGCCGCGCAGTGTCGAGCAGCCTTTGCCCACGGTGTCCGGCGTTTACTGATGGCCAACCAGCTCGTCGGTGAGGCCAACATGGCCATTGTTGCCGGATTGATCGAAGCCGGTGCCGACTTCTACTGCGTGGTCGACAGTGCCGAGAACGTTCGTCAACTGGGGCGCTATTTCGCGGCCCGTGGCCTGCGCCTGCAGGTGCTGATCGAGCTGGGTGTCGACGGGGCTCGCTGTGGCTGTCGTGGTCAGAACGAGGTGATGGCACTGGGCGAACTGGTGGAGAGCGAGCAGGCCCTGGTGCTGTCGGGACTGGAGGGCTTTGAGGGCGTGGTCCATGGCGACGACCAGGAGTCCCAGGTGCGCGGGTATGCCTGGCAGCTGGTAGAAGCCGCCCAGGCCCTGGACCACGATGGGCTGATTGAGAATCCCCATCCCTTGATCACGGCATCCGGGTCGGTCTGGTATGACCTGGTAGCCGAGGTCTTTCTGGAGGCTGGGCTAGGCAGCCACTTTGTCCCGGTCCTTCGCCCCGGCTGCTACGTGGTACACGACCACGGCATCTATCGCTCGGCCCAGCATGCGGTGCTGGGGCGGAGACCCGGTATCGATCAGGGCCTCCGGCCGGCACTGGAAGTCTATGCCCAGGTGGTGTCGCTACCCGAACCTGGCTTGGCCATTCTCGGTCTTGGCAAGCGTGATATCGGCCATGACCAGTTGCCCGAGCCGCTGCGCCGCCATCGAGAGGGTGGCAGCATCGGTGACATTCTCTCGGTGGCAGGGTGGCGTATCACCAAATTGATGGACCAGCATGCCTTTGTCACATTGCCCCATGACGAGCGGGATGAGCCGCGCCATGATCCGGTCAGGGTCGGTGACATCGTCGCCCTGGGGATTTCACACCCCTGTCTGACCTTCGACAAGTGGCGTCGGCTATGCCGGGTGGATGAGCGCCTCGAGGTTATCGAAGTGCTGGAAACCTGCTTCTAGGAGCCTGCCGCCTCACGCAGGGCCTTGAGCCGCGCCAGTCGGTCGCCGAACAGATAGGCGCCCAGGGCCAGCAGGATGATCAGTGCGCCCAGCAGCATGGTGGGCGAGGGCTGCTCTTGGTTCAGCGCCATGCCCAGGCCGAGCGCCAGGATCGGCGTGATCAGTGTCACCAGCGCCACGGTGGCAGCTGGCAGTCGCGAGAGAATCAGGAAGTAGCAGAGAAACCCCAGCAGCGAGCCGAACAGGGCGAGATAGAGGACCGACCACAGGCCGCGGGTGGTGAGCGGCACCGCAAGGGGCTCGCCGCTGGCAAGCCACAGCACGAAGAAGCACGGCAGGCTGAGCGCCAGGGCGCCGAGGGTCTGCTCCAGGGGACCTAGCCCGGCGGCAACGCGTTGAACGGCGATGCCGCTGCCGCTGAACAGCGTTACTGCCACCAGCATCAGTGCCAGCGCCAGGAACTGGTCCTGCCCCAGCGCCAGGCTATCGGCGAAGACCACCGCCAGGCCCACCACGCCCAGGGCGCAGCCCAGCCAGTGCCAGCGCTTCAGCTTTGTGGCCCCCGGCAGCACCTGCAGGATGAGTCCGGAAATCAGGGGCGCCATGCCGAACATCACCGACATCAGCCCCGACGGCAGCGTCATGGAGGCGTGATAGCTCAACGCCATGGCCCCGAATACCCCGGGGACGGCGGCGGCATAGCTGGTCATGGCCCGGCGGTCCAGCCGCAGCCGCTCACGGCGCAGGAACAGTACCACCGCCAGCCCCGCCAGCAGGGCGATCAGCATGCGAAGCAGTACGCTGCCGACCGGCGCGCCCGCTTCGGCGCTCCATTTGATGGTCAGTGGCGTGGTGGCCCACACCAGCACTACGATCAGGTAAGCGACTCCGGTCGGCATGCAATCATCCTTGCTGCTGCCCATGGGCAGGATATTATTCGGATAGTAACCATTAGCACAAAAAACACCGCTGCGTCATACGACGCAGCGGTGTTGTCGGTCTGGAGCCTGTCGGACTTAACGCTGAGCTACTGCCTGGGCTTGCGGCGCTAGCCGGCCTCAATCCTGGAAGTTGGTCTCGGAGTAGAGCACCCGTACCTTGAGCGTGTGCTCTACCTGGCGCAGGGCTTCCAGTGCCTGGGGGCCATAGGCCTTGTCCACGTCGATGACCACGTAGCCGACCTTCTCGTTGGTCTGCAGGTACTGGCCGGAGATGTTGATATTGCTCTCGGAGAGGACGCGGTTGATCTCGGAGAGCACCCCCGGCACGTTTTCGTGGATATGCAGCACGCGATGCTTGTCCGGGTGCGCCGGCAGGGCCACCTCGGGGAAGTTGACCGAAGTGACGGTGGTGCCGTTGTCGGAATAAGTGATCAGCTTCTCGGAGACCTCGATGCCGATGTTCTCCTGGGCCTCCAGCGTGGAGCCGCCCACGTGTGGCGTGAGAATCACGTTGTCCAGGCCACGCAGGGGGCTGACGAACTCCTCGTCGTTACCCTTGGGTTCCACCGGGAAGACGTCGATGGCGGCGCCGTAGAGCCGGCCCTCCTTCAGTGCCTCGGCCAGATCCTCGATCACCACCACGCTGCCGCGGGAAGCGTTGATCAGGATGCCACTGCGCTTCATCAGCGCCAGCTGCTCCCTGGCGATCATCCACTTGGTGGAGGGCAGTTCCGGCACGTGCAGGCTGACCACGTCGGCACGGGCCAGCAGCTCTTCCAGGCTGGCCACCTGGTTGGCGTTACCCATGCCGAGCTTGGTCACCACATCGTAGAAGATGACGTTGAAGCCCAGCGATTCCGCCAGCACCGAGAGCTGGGCACCGATATTGCCGTAGCCGACGATACCCAGGGTCTTGCCGCGGGCCTCATGGGAATTCTTGGCGCTCTTCAGCCAGCCGCCCTGATGGGCATGGGCGTTCTTCTGGGGAATGCCGCGAAGCAGCATGATCGCCTCGGCCAGCACCAGCTCCGCCACTGAACGCGTGTTGGAGTAGGGCGCATTGAACACCGGGATACCACGGATCAGCGCCGAGGTCAGGTCGACCTGATTGGTGCCGATGCAGAAACAGCCCACGGCCGCGAGCTTCTCGGCCGCCTCGAACACGCGCGAGTTGAGCTGGGTGCGCGAGCGAATGCCGATGAAGTGAACGTCCCGTACCTTCTCGACCAGCGTCGCCTCGTCCAGCGAGGTCGCCACGTGTTCGATGTTGGTGTAACCGGCGTTCAGGAAATTGTCCACCGCGCTCTGGTGGACGCCCTCGAGCAGCAGGATTTTGATCTTGCTCTTGTCCAGGGACGTTTTGGCCATGGTCGAATCAACCCCTTCTTCGGTGCGAGCCGCATGCGGTGACGGGACAGCCGTGCCGCGACAGTAGTGAGCCTGAAGGCCTGCCGAACAGCGAGGAAAGGGCATTGGCAGGCTTGAAACAGGGCGCTTATGGTAGCACAGCCGCTTCGGGTGAAGATGAAAATGCTGCGCCGCGAAGATGAGCGGGCTGCAGGTTGTTGCGGGCGGCAGACGAACACCGGGGGAGAGCGTGTATACTGTGGCCCCTATAGATAGCGGTGATGGGCTGGGACTTTCCATGGCAGAGCGAGACAAGCAACCGTCGTCAGAGACGATGGCGAGCGATGAGGCCGGTGCCGACTTCGCCACCACCGTCGAGCGACTGGAACAGTTGGTGGAGCGGCTGGAGTCCGGCGAGCTGTCGCTGGAGGGCTCGCTTGCTGCCTTCGAGCAGGGAGTGCGCCTGACCCGCGACGCCCAGCGTCGCCTCGACGAGGCCGAACTGCGGGTGCGAACCCTGGTCGAGGGCCCGGAAGGCGGCGTCGACTTCGACAGTTTCAGTGCGCCATCCGAGGAGGAGGCCGATAGTGAACGCTGACCCCTTCGCGGTGCGTCTGGCCGCCGATCGTGCCCGGGTGGATGCCTTCCTGGCGCGCGCCTTCGATGCGCGCCAGACCGCCGCCCCTCGCCTGGATGAGGCCATGCGGCATGGGCTGCTGGTGGGCGGCAAGCGGCTGCGTCCGGTGCTGGTCTACCTGGCCGGCCGTGCGCTGGGTGCCTCCGACGCTGACCTGGATCCCTCGGCCGCTGCGGTGGAGCTGGTTCATGCTTACTCGCTGGTACATGACGACCTGCCCGCCATGGACGACGATGACTTGCGCCGCGGCCAGCCCACGGTGCATCGCGCCTATGACGAGGCCACGGCGATATTGGCCGGCGATGCCCTGCAGACCCTCGCCTTCGAGGTGCTGGCCAGTGCCGCCCATCCGCGGCTGCCCGCACTGATGCTGACACTCGCCCGGGCCGCCGGCCGCGACGGCATGGTGGGCGGACAGGCGCTGGACCTGGCGGCCGTTGGCGGCCACCCTGACGTCGAGGCCCTGGCCACCATGCACGCCCACAAGACCGGCGCGCTGATTCGTGCCGCGGTGCGCATGGGAGCGCTGACGGCGGTGGTCGAGAGCGACCCCAGGGTGGCGGCGCTGGAACACTACGCCCAAGCCCTTGGCCTGGCCTTCCAGATACACGATGACGTCCTCGACGTGACCGGTGATACCCGCACACTGGGCAAGGCCTCCGGCGCCGATGCGGCCCGCGACAAGCCCACCTACCCGGCACTGCTGGGGTTGGATGGCGCCCGGGCCCGGGCCTTGGAGCTGACCGAGGAGGCCCTGGTGGCCCTGGCGCCGCTGGGCGAGGCGAGTGCACCGCTGGCCGAGCTGGCCCGCTACATGATCGAACGAGACCACTGAGGAGGCGTTGAAAGCAGTGATTCAGCGATTCCCTGACAGACAGAAGCCTACATGAAGCTCTACGACGAAATTCCCGGCGAGCGCCCGGTGACACCGCTGCTCGACACGCTGGATACCCCGGCGGCGCTGCGGGCGATGAACGCCGGCCAACTGGTACAGCTGGCCGATGAGCTGCGTGCCTACCTGCTCTACAGCGTCGGGGCTTCCGGTGGCCATTTTGGCGCCGGCCTGGGCGTGGTGGAACTCACCGTGGCGCTGCATCACGCCCTGGAGACCCCCCACGACCGGCTGGTGTGGGACGTGGGGCACCAGGCCTACCCGCACAAGATCCTCACCGGCCGGCGCGAGGCCATGGCCTCCATACGCCAGTACGGCGGCCTGGCCGCCTTCCCGCGCCGTGCCGAGTCGAAGTACGATACCTTCGGCGTGGGCCACTCCAGCACCTCGATCTCGGCGGCGCTGGGCATGGCCCTGGCGGCGCGCACCCGGGGCGAGAAGCGGCGTATCTGTGCGGTGATCGGCGACGGCGCCCTGACCGCCGGCATGGCCTTCGAGGCACTGGCCCATGCCGGTCATGTGGACGCCAACCTGTTGGTGGTGCTCAACGACAACGAGATGTCGATCTCCGAGAACGTCGGCGGCATCGCCAGCTACCTGGCGAGCATCCTCTCCAGCAAGCCCTACCTGGCCATCCGCGAAGAGGGCAAGCGGGTGCTGTCGCATCTGCCGGGGGCGCTGGAGCTGGCGCGGCGCACCGAAGAGCACATGAAGGGCATGGTCAGCCCGGCCACGCTGTTCGAGGAGATGGGCTTCAACTATATCGGCCCCCTCGACGGCCACGACCTGCCCACCCTGGTCCAGACCCTGCGCAACATCCGTGACCTGGACGGCCCCCAGTTCCTCCACGTCAAGACGCGCAAGGGCCGCGGCTTCCTGCCCGCCGAGGCCGACCCCATCGGCTACCACGCCATCACCAAGCTGGAAAAAAACGGTGACGAGCCGACCAGCGCACCCGCTGCCCCCGCCAGGAAGGCACCCAAGTATTGCAACGTCTTCGGCGACTGGCTGTGCGACATGGCGGCCAGCGACGAGCGCCTGATCGGCATCACCCCGGCGATGCGCGAAGGCTCCGACCTGATTCGCTTCTCCAAGGAGTACCCCGAGCGCTACTACGACGTGGCCATCGCCGAGCAGCATGCGGTGACGCTGGCCGCCGGCATGGCCTGCGAGGCGATGAAGCCGGTGGTGGCGATCTACTCCACCTTCCTGCAGCGCGGCTACGATCAGCTGATTCACGACGTGGCGGTGCAGGGGCTCGATGTCACCTTCGCCATCGACCGGGCGGGCCTGGTCGGCGAGGACGGCCCCACCCATCACGGCAGCATGGATCTCTCCTACCTGCGCTGCGTGCCGGGCCTGGTGGTGCTGGCGCCCGCCGACGAGGCCGAGTGCCGCGCCATGCTCAGCGCCGCCTATCACTACCCCGGCCCCGCCGCGGTGCGCTACCCCCGCGGCAGCGGCCCCGGCGTGGCGATCCCGGCGAACCTGGTGCCGCTGGAGATCGGCAAGGCGGAGCATCGGCGCGAGGCCGGCAGCGACGGCAGTCGTATCGCACTGCTGGCCTTCGGCAGTCTCAACGGCCCCGCCGCTGCGGTGGCCGAAGCGCTGAACGCCACCCATATCAACATGCGCTCCATCAAGCCGCTGGACCGGGAGGCCATCCTGGCCGCCGCCGACGAGCACGACCTGCTGGTAACCCTGGAAGAGAACGTCGTGGCAGGCGGTGCCGGCAGCGCCGTCAACGAACTGCTTGCCGCCGAGGGGGTGCAGGTGGAACTCCTCAACCTCGGCCTGCCCGACGCCTTCGTCGAGCATGGCAAGCCGGCAGAACTGCTCGCCGAATGCGGGCTGGATGCACCGGGTATCGAAGCGGCCATTCGCGCGCGAATGGAGTAAATGTAGAGGCAATCGATAAACGAAACAGCGTGTGTTTCCAACCGGCCATGAACCTGGGTTCATGGCCGGTTTTTTCATATGGGGCTTTGGATTAACTCCCTGTTCCCCACGTCTTGACGGCTGGCATACCCGCTTCCACGCACGGTCGCGTAGCAGTCGTACGCAGAAAACCGCAGCGTCCACTGAGCGCATTGCGGAGTGATGGCGGCGTACATCGCTTATATTCGTGTAAGCCATTTCCTACAACGTCTGTAAGCAAAGGTGTATGTCGCATCAGCTGCTTCAAGATGCCTGGTTCAAATCCGACAAGATCCCAGCAACTTCCCGGAAGTTGGTGCTATTTGTTCTGTTTTCGTGCTCGTAAGTAACGTCCGCGTAAACTTGCCAGTCGTCCATGGCGTCGTTTGGCACATTCTCACTTCCTGTTTACCCTCTCGCGTCATCAGCTACAGCGGCTAACGCTTCTCCGTGTCCGCCGGCCTGTGCCTGGATCATCTCGCAACGGCGTGTTGTCCCGGCCAATCCGGCCGGCCCCGGCGTGGATTGCGTAACCTGTTCCTGGCTCGTTCAACGGGCCGGTATCAAGATGCAGCACTTAATCGTTCCAAAAAAACCAGCGGTTCGTCAGGGAGCTCCAGACAATGGCAAAGGAAGGGACCGTTGCGCCGAAAGAGCGCATCAATATCAAGTATGTACCGGCCACCGGTGACCAGCAGGCGGAAACCGAGCTACCGCTCAAGCTGCTGGTGGTAGGGGACTTCAAGGGTGGCGCGGAAGAGACGCCCATCGAGGAGCGCGACAAGGTCTCGGTGGACAAGAACAACTTCCAGTCGGTCATGCGCGAAGCGGGCCTTGGCCTGCAGGCTGCCGTGCCCAACCGCCTCGAAGAGGGCGAAGAGCCCACCGACCTGGCGGTGAACCTCTCATTCAAGTCACTGGAAGACTTCGCCCCCGACAGCGTGGCTCGGCAGGTGCCGGAGCTGCGCAAGCTGGTCGAGCTGCGTGAGGCGCTGGTTGCGCTCAAGGGGCCGCTGGGCAATGTGCCGGCCTTCCGCGATCAGCTGCAGAAGCTGATGGAGAGCGACGAGGCGCGTCAGCAGCTGCTCTCGGAGCTCGAGCTGCTCGATACGAACAACAAGGGCGACGCCTGATTCCTGTCGGACCAGGTGCAGGCAGATCAGATGCAGGAAGGCGATTCAACGCCAGGTAAAGGATTCGAGGCAACCCCATGACCGATTCGGTACAAACCCAGGGCCAGGCCGCTGGGGCCCAGGCTGAAGACTCCCTTCTCGACCAGGTGATGGCGCAGACGCGCATGGCACCGGCCGATGAAGGCTACGACATCGCCAAACAGGGTGTGGCGGCGTTCATCGCCGAGCTGCTGCAGAGCACCAGCGATGCGCCTCAGGTCAACAAGTCGGTCGTCGATCGCATGATCGTCGAGCTCGATCGCAAGATCGGCAGCCAGGTGGACGAGATCCTGCACGACCGGGGCTTCCAGGAGCTGGAATCGGCCTGGCGCGGCCTCAAGCTGCTGGTCGATCGCACCGACTTCCGCGAGAACATCAAGCTGGACGTGCTGCACGCCACCAAGGCAGAGCTGCTCGAGGACTTCGAGTTCGCTCCCGAGCTCAGCCAGAGCGGGCTCTACCAGCACGTCTATGCGGCGGAATACGGCCAGTTTGGCGGCGAGCCGGTCGCCGGCATCATCGGCCACTACGATTTCTCGCCCTCGACGCCGGACATCAAGCTGCTGCAGTTCACCGCCGCGGTGGGCGCCATGGCCCACGCCCCCTTCCTCTCCTCGGTGGCGCCGAGCTTCTTCGGTATCGACAGCTTCGAGGAGCTGCCTAATATCAAGGACTTCAAGGCGATCTTCGAAGGGCCGAAGTACGCCCGCTGGCGCAGCCTGCGTGAATCCGAGGATGCCCGCTACCTGGGCCTGACCGCGCCACGCTTCCTGCTGCGCATGCCCTACGACCCGGTGGAAAACCCGGTCAAGAGCTTCAATTACCGTGAAACGGTAAATGAGAACCACGAGCACTACCTTTGGGGCAACACCGCCTACCTGCTCGCCGAGCGCCTGACCGACAGCTTCGCCAAGTACCGCTGGTGCCCGAACATCATCGGCCCCCAGAGCGGCGGCGCCGTCGAGAACCTGCCGGTGCACACCTATGAGGCGCTGGGCCAGCTGCAGGCCAAGATTCCCACCGAGGTGCTGGTCACCGACCGGCGTGAATTCGAGATGGCCGAAGAGGGCTTCATCTCGCTGACCATGCGCAAGGGCAGCGACAACGCCGCCTTCTTCTCCGCCAACTCGGTGCAGAAGCCCAAGGTATTCCCCAACACGGCCGAAGGCAAGGCCGCCGAGACCAATTTCAAGCTCGGCACCCAGCTGCCCTACATGTTCATCATCAATCGCCTGGCGCACTACATCAAGGTGCTGCAGCGCGAGCAGATCGGTTCATGGAAGGAGCGTCAGGACCTCGAGCGCGAGCTCAACGCCTGGATTCGCCAGTACGTCGCCGACCAGGAAAATCCGCCGGCCGAGGTGCGTAGCCGCCGGCCGCTGCGGGCCGCCTCGATCCAGGTCTCCGACGTCGAGGGCGATCCGGGCTGGTATCAGGTCTCCATGGCGGTGCGTCCGCACTTCAAGTACATGGGCGCCAACTTCGAGCTGTCGCTGGTGGGTCGCCTCGACAAGGAGTAAGGGAGTGTCGCTGCCATGAGCCTTTACCGTGGTGGCGTGCTCGGCAACCGGCTGTTCGAGCGCCTGGCGGCGACCGGGCAGCCGGTCGAGGCAGGGGGCGAGGCCAGCCTCGCTGACACCGTGGAGTCCATCAAGCGACATCTCGTCGATCTGCTCAACAGCCACCCGGGACACAGCGAATGTGCGCCTGAGCTGGGGCTGCTCGACTTCAATGACGCGACCATCGGTGTGCTCGACCTGGAACTCAATATCCAGCGTGCCATTCGGCAGTGCATCGAACGCTTCGAGCCTCGAGTACAGCGAGTGGAAGTGGAGTCGTTGCCCCATGGCGGCGACCCCCTGCAGCTGCGGTTCCAGGTTCACGCAACCCTGGATCTTGGCCGGGACAACGCCCAGACCACCATCGATCTGCTGCTGAACGACAAACGCTATCAGTGCCTGAATTGAGAACCTGAATTGAGAACGAAGCGGCGCCGGAACGGAGCGTCCGTTTAGCCAAGCACCTGGGGAACGAGACTCGCATGCTGAATCGCTATTACCGGGACGAGCTCGACTTTCTGAAGTTGCAGGGGAAGGAGTTTGCCGAGGCCAATCCCGGTCTCAGCCGCTTCCTCTCCGAGCGCAGCACCGACCCGGACGTCGAGCGCCTGCTGGAAGGCTTTGCCTTCCTGACCGGGCGCATGCGGGAGAAGGTCGAGGACGAGTTCCCCGAGCTGACCCATTCGCTGATCAGCATGCTGTGGCCCAACTATCTGCGCCCGGTGCCGAGCATGACCGTCATGCAGTTCACTCCGAAATGGCATGCCCTGAGCGCGTCCCAGTCCGTGGCGGCGGGCACCGCGGTGGGGAGCCGGCCGGTGGACGGCACGGCCTGTCGCTTTCGCACCTGCCACGAGGTGGCGCTCTATCCGCTGCAGCATGCCGGCGTCGAAGCGCGACACTCCCGCGAGGCTTCGGTCGTCGAGCTGAATCTCGACGTTCGCAGCGATCAGCCCCTCGATGCCCTGGGCATCGACACGCTGCGGCTCCACCTGGGGGGCAATGGCTACACGGCGCGCAGCCTCTACCTGTGGCTGAACCACTACCTGTCGCGTATCGAGCTGGAGATCGACGGCGAACGTCGCCGCTTGCCCAACAGCCTGCTGCAGCCGGTGGGCTTCGCGCGGGAGGACGCCCTGCTGCCCTACCCGCGCAATGCCTACCAGGGCTATCGCATCCTGCAGGAGTATCTCTGCTTTCCCGAGGCCTTCCACTTCGTCGACCTGGCCTCCCTGGGGCGCCACCTGCCTTCCGTGCAGGCTCAGCGGCTGACGCTGCGCTTCGTATTTACCCGCACGCTGCCTGCAGATGCCAGGGTGCGTGACGAGCACCTGGCGCTCTACTGCACGCCTGCCATCAACCTGTTCACCCACGATGCCGACCCCATCGACCTGAGCGGCGAGCGCAGCGAGTACCACATTCGTCCCAGCAGCCGGTCGCCGGCCAACTACGAGGTGTTCAGCGTCGACGGGGTGCATGGCTGGCTGGAGAGCGAATCCGGCAAGGTCCGCGGCGAACCGCGCAACTATGTGCCCTTCGAGAGCTTCCAGCACCAGATCGAGCGTGACCGGAATCGCCAGGCGCTCTACTACCGGGTGCGGGTTCGCGACAGCCTGCGTGGCGATGGCTTCGATCACGACATCGCCTTCGTGCGCGGCGACGAGCGGGCGTGCCTGGGCATGCGCGAGACCATCTCGCTGCGGCTCACCTGCAGCAACCGCGAGCTACCCGAGAAGCTGACCGTGGGCGATATCTGCGTGTCCACCGAAAACAGCCCAGTGTATGCCGACTTTCGCAATATCACCCGGCCGACGCCGGCGCTTCGGCCGACCCTCGACGGCAGCCTGATGTGGACCTTGATCTCCAATCTATCGCTCAACTACCTGTCGCTGCTGCAGCGGGATGCGCTGTGTTCGGTGCTGCGCGCCTACGACTTCCGGGCGCTGGTCGACCGCCAGGCGGAGCGTGTCTCCCAGAAGCGCCTGGCGGGCATCACCGATATCGAGACCCAGTCCATCGACCGGCTCCAGCGCGGCTTGCCGGTGCGCGGGCTGCGTTCGGTCATGACCCTGGACCAGGAGGCCTTCGGCGACGAGGGCAGTCTTTACCTGTTCGGTAGCGTGCTGGCGCGGTTCTTCTCGCTCTACGCCAGCATCAACTCGTTCCATGAGCTGCATGTCATCAACCGACACAACCGCGAGCGCTACACATGGACCTTACAGTCGGGCCAGCAGCCGTTGATGTAGCGCCGGCTGCCCTGATCGAGGGGGCTCGACGCTACGATTTCTTCCAGCTCGTTGAGCTGTTGCACCGCCACCATGAGGATGATCTCGAAGGTGGTGGTGGCGGTAGCGTGCCTGTATTTGAACGGGTGCGCTACAGCGCCTCGGCGTCACTGGGCTTCCCCGGTAGCGACGTCTTGGCGCTTGCGCCCGGCGCCGATGGCGGCTACCGGCTGGAGGTCAGCTTCTTCGGGCTGCAGGGCTCCCAGTCGCCGCTGCCCGGCTACTACCTGGAGAGCCTGGCCCATGGCGCGGCCCACCACGAGGGTAGCGCCGGCGATTTCCTCGACTTCTTCAACCATCGCCTGCTGACCCTGGTTCATCGCGCCTGGCGCAAGTACCGCCACTATGTGCGCTACCAGGACAATGCCAGCGACGGCTTCTCCGCGGCCGTCTTTGCCCTGGTGGGCCTGGCCGATGCCGAGCTGCGCGGCGAGACGCCGATCAACTGGAGCAAGATGCTCGCCTATGCGGGCCTTCTCGCGGGGCGTTCGCGCTCCCCCGAGGTAGTGTGCAGCATCGTCGGCCACTGCTTCGACCTCGACGACGTGCATCTCGAGGAGTGGGTGCACCGCTGGGTGGTGATTCCCGAGGACCAGCGCAGCCGGTCGGGGCTTTCCGCCATGACGCTGGGGGAGGACATGATCGCCGGCGAGCGGGTCGCCGACATCGGCGGCAAGTTCGCCCTCTGCCTGAGGGGCCTGAGCCTCGCGCGCTTCCGCGATTTTCTGCCCGACGGCTGTGAGCACGCGCCGCTCAAGACCCTGGTGAACTTCGTGCTGCGCGAACCCCTGGCCTACGACCTCGAGCTCGAACTGCTGCCCAGTGCCGTCAAGCCGATGCGCCTGGGCGAGGCCGGCAGCTGCCAGCTCGGCTGGACCACCTTCGTCAACCCCGAATCCGGCGATGCTTCCAGGCGTCGCCGGGTACGCATACAGATGACAGGCTAACCGCCCATGCAAGCCTCCTACCAGCAAACCACCGAGCGTCACGCCGCTGCCCATACGGCCATCACCCTGGTGGTCATCAACAGCGAGCGGCTGGAAGGCCGCTCCACCAGCAGCCATGTCTTCCATGAGCCCGGCGGTACCCTGGGCAGCGGCCACAGCGACGACTGGCTGCTGCAGGACCATGCCGGCCGCATTCGTCCCGGGCATGCCGAGATACAGCGCCAGGACGGCCGCTTCTGTCTGGTTGACCGCAGCGGGCACACCTTCATCAATCACGCCACGCTGCCTCTCGGCCGCGACCGGCGGGTTGCCCTGCGCGACGGCGACGAACTGCGGCTCGGCGACTACCACCTGCGGGTCCATCTCGGCGACCGCCAGGCCGGCTTGCCAGGCGCCCAGCCGCTGACCGCGTTGATCGACGAGGAGCAGGAGGCGCTGGCGGGGCAAGGCATGCCCCTGGTTCATTCCATGGCGCCGGAGAGTATGGCGCCGCCGCGGCAGGACGACCCCCTCGAGGCCCTTGGCGAGGCGACCCCTGGTGCCAGCCATCAGGACCCCATGACGGCGCTGAAGCACCCCGGTGATGCAGCCATCGACGTCACCGCCCCGCTGCTCGACGAGCTGGACGTGCCGAGTTCGAGCGGGGCGACTTACCACCAACGGGAGCGGCGCGAAGCCGCGCCGGCCAAGCCGACGATTCAAACATACGAGGGCAATAACGCGATGAACAGGGACATGGACGAACGGCTGTTGAACGACCTGGAACGCTCGGTCGGCGAGCAGCTCGAGGACCGCTGGCAGGAGTCCTCGCCGGCGGTGGCGGGGCATATGGGGGCCGATCCGCTGATGCGCGCCTTGGGGACCAACCTGCGCTTTCACGACAGTGAAGAGCAGCAGGCCTTTCTCATGGAGGCCGGCAACACCCTGCGGGCCGCCATCGAAGGGCTTCAGGCGCTGCACCAGGCCCAGGATGACAGCCGCTATCCGCTGCGAGATCGCCGCCTTCAGCCCATCGAGGACAACCCCCTACGGCTGGGCCAGCCCTATGGCGAAACCGTGGAGACCCTGTTCTCCGCCCGTCGCAGCCCGGTGCATCTCTCGGCGCCGGCGGCGGTGGCCGAATGCCTGGCTCACCAGGGCCAGCACCAGGCGGCAGTGGAAGAGGCCATCGGCCAGGCGCTGCAGTCGATTCTGGATGCCTTTGCACCCGATGCCCTGCTCAAGCGCTTCCACGCCTATCGCGGTGCCGGCAATCGCCTGGATGACGAGGGCGGCTGGGCCTGGGAAATGTACCGCCACTACTACCAGGAGCTGAACTCCGGTCGCCAGCAAGGCTTCGCCAAGCTGTTCTGGGAGGTCTTCGAGCAGGCCTATGACCAGTCGGTGCGCCGCCAGCAGCGGGAGGAAGCATGAGCGCGATAATGACAGGCACAAGAAAAAAGCCAGCAAGCAATTGGCGCACGAGCTATATGTCGTTGCGCGGCCCGCTCGCCTGGCTGACCGTTGCCATGCTGGCGCTGCTGCTCAGCGGCTGCGCCTCGACCCGTGAGGCCGCGGGCAAGACCTGGCAGGTCATGAAGGACCCATCGATTCCGGTGGGCTATCCCGAGGAGCGCCTTTCCCGGGTCGACCTGGCCATGGTTGCCGAGCCTGACGTCAACCGCAATTTCGACGGCGAAGGGACTCCATTGCGCTTTCAGATCCTGCAGCTCAAGGACGACTCCATGCTGATGGCCGCCGATCACTACCAGCTGCGCAACGACCTCGAGGATGCCCTGGGCACCAACTATCTGACCCATGACGACTTCACGTTGCTGCCCGGTCAGTGGAAGTTCTACGAGCCCTTCGAGGTCGACGAAGAGACGCGCTATATCGGCCTTATCGCCTTCTACAACACCCCGGACGAAGCCGAGTGGAAGAAGGTGGTGAAGGTCAACTCCCAGGGCGGTGACTACCATCTGCTGGTTCACCTGCGCGCGGACGAAGCCGAGCTGAGGGACCAGGACTGATGGCTAGTCGCAACCGTGTAGTCTGGAGCGAAGGGCTGTTCATCAAGCCGCAGCATTTCCAGCAGCAGCAGCGCAGCCTGGAAGGGTTGGTCGAGGCCCGCCTGCGAGGCGTCAGCCACAATCTCTACGGTTTTCACCTGCTGGAACTCAACGCGGAGTTTCTCAGCTTCGGGCGTATCGCCATCAGCCGCGCCAGCGGCGTGATGCCGGATGGCACCGCCTTTCAGCTGCCCGACGACGACATCGAGCCGCAGCCGCTGGAGATCGACGACGCCGGTATTACCAACCAGGTGGTCTACCTGGGACTGCCGCTGTCTACCGATGCGGTGGGCGAGGTGCGCTGGCCCGGCGACGACCTGCCGGCCCGCTACCGGCTCACACAGCGTGGCGTGCGCGACCTGCACTCCCGCGATGGTGACACCACCGAGCTCGACGTGGCGAGGGTCGCCCCTCGCCTGCTGCTGGAGCGTGACGACCGCAGCGCCTACGCCTGCCTGGCGGTGGCGCGCATCGTCGAGCGTCGGCCCGACGGCAGCCTGGTGCTCGACGAGCAGTTCCTGCCGACCCTGCTCAACGTCCAGGCCGCTCCGCTGCTGCAGCGCTTCGTCGGTGAGATGGCGGGCCTGATGCGCGAACGTGCCCGCAACCTCGCCCAGCGCCTCTCCACGCCGCATCAGACCGGGGTGGCCGACGTCTCCGACTTCATGCTGCTGCAGCTACTCAATCGTGCCCAGCCTCGCTTCCAACACCTGGCGCGCCTGGGCCATCTGCACCCGGAGCGGCTCTTCGACACCATGCTCGAGACCGCCAGTGAGCTGGTCACTTTCACCGACGAGTCGCGGTTGCCGCCGGAATACCCGGCCTACGACCACGACCACCCCGAGCGCGCCTTCCGCATGCTGATGCAGGGGCTCCGCCAGGCGCTCTCCACGGTGTTGGAGCCGCGGGCGCTGGCGATCCAGCTGCAGCCGCGTCGCTACGGCCTGCTGGTGGCGCCGCTGTCGGATCCGGGGCTGCTCGAGGACGCCGACTTCATTCTCGCCGTGCGGGCCGACATGCCCCACGAGCGGCTCCGCAAGCTGTTCCTGCAGCAGACCAAGGTCGCCAGCGTCGAGCGCATCCGCGATCTCATCAGCCTGCAGCTGCCGGGGGTGCCGCTGGAACCGCTGCCGGTGGCCCCGCGGGAACTGCCCTATCACGCCGGCTACAGCTACTTCCGGCTCGACCGCCAGAGCCAGGCCTGGAGCATGCTCGACGGCGCCAGTGGCTTTGCCTTCCACGTGGCGGGCGAGTTTCCCGGTTTGGAAATGCAGTTCTGGGCGATCAGGAGTTAAGCCATGCAAGATCTTGCTACGCAACTCGACATGGAATCCGGTGCCGTCTCGCGCTACTCACCCACGCGCCACGAGGACCGCATCAACGAGGGAGGGCTGGAGCGGCTGATTCATAGCCATGCCGAGCAGCTCGACGCCGACGAGGATTACTGGTTTCGCCTGCGGGGGCACAACCTTAACCCCCTGGTGGACGCGGCCAGTTCGCTGCTGGGCATGGTGGTGCGGGTGCGCCAGCTCGACAGCATGGACGACATCGAGCGGCTCTACCGGCAGGTGGTCGACGAGATCTCGGCGATCGAGGTCGAGCTGACCGAACAGGGCTACGACCGCCCGACCCTGCTGGCCTACCGCTACGTGCTCTGCTCCTTCATCGACGAGGCGGTCATGGGTACTGACTGGGGCCGGCAGAGCAAGTGGGCCGAGCACTCGCTGCTGACGCGCTTTCACAACGAGACCTGGGGCGGCGAGAAGGTCTTCTCGATTCTCGGCCGCCTGCAGCAGGAGCCACAGCGCTATCGCGACATGCTGGCCTTCATCTACCTGTGCCTGTGCCTGGGCTTCGAGGGGCGCTATCGGGTCATGACCCATGGCCGCGAGGAGTACGAGCACGTGGTTCGGGCCCTGGGCGACCAGCTTGCCGCCCTGGGCGATGCCCCCGACGACATGCTGACCTCGCCCCTGGACAACGTGGTGCAGGGCAGTCGTCGTGGTGGGCGTGGCCTGCCGGTATGGGGGGTCTTTGCCCTGTTCGGCGTGGCCATGACATGCGCCTACCTGGGCTTCGCCTGGCCCCTGGACCAGCAAGCGGTCCAGGTCAGCATCCTTCTCGATCAGATCTTCCGTTAGGAGACACCATGCTCAGGGTAGAGCTTCCGGCACTCATCGGCCGACTCAACGCCATCGCCCGCCAAGGGCTCGAACAGGCTGCGGTACTGTGCGCCGAGCAGCAGGCACCGGAGGTCACCGCCGGGCATCTGCTCCAGGCGCTGATCGACCAGCCGCTGTGCGACATGCGCTGTCTGCTGGAAGGGCAGGGCATCGACGCCTTCGAACTGCGCGCCCGGCTTGCCGACGAGTCGCGCCCACCCCGTGACCTCACGGTGGCCACGCCGAGCTTCTCGCCGCTGCTGGTGGAGTTGCTCCAGGACGCCTGGCTGCTGGCGACCACGGAATTTGCCCACGACTCGCTGCGCAGCGGCATGATCTTCACCGCGCTGCTGCACAACGTCGGCCGCTACCTCGGCCCCAGGAGCGCCGCGCTGCTGGCCGACATCAACCGTGAGAGCCTGCGCCGTGACTTCGAACGCCTGACCCGGGATTCCGCCGAGGCGCCGCGGGCGGACGCGGGTGTTACCGGACACCGGAAGCCGGATGCCGGCCAGGGCGACAGCGCCCTGGCGCGCTTCGCCACCTCGCTGACCGACCAGGCGCGTCGTGGCGAGCTCGACCCGGTGCTGTGCCGCGATCCCGAGATCGACCAGATGCTCGACATCCTCGGTCGCCGACGCAAGAACAACCCCATCGTCATCGGCGATGCCGGGGTGGGCAAGAGCGCGGTGGTCGAAGGGCTGGCATCGCGCATCGTGGCCGGCGAGGTGCCGGCGGCGCTGGCCGACGTGGACCTGCTGGCGCTGGATCTCGGCGCGCTGCAGGCTGGTGCCGCGGTCAAGGGCGAGTTCGAGAAGCGCCTCAAGGCGGTGATCGAGGAGGTCAAGGCGGCACCCAAGCCGATCCTGCTGTTCATCGACGAGGCCCATACCCTGATCGGCGCCGGCAATGCGGAAGGGGGCGGCGATGCCGCCAACCTGCTCAAGCCGGCCCTGGCCCGGGGCGAGCTGCGCACCATCGCCGCCACCACCTGGCGCGAGTACAAGAAGTACTTCGAGAAGGACCCGGCGCTGTCGCGTCGCTTCCAGCCGGTGTCGCTGTCCGAGCCCAGCGTCGATCAGGCGCTGGTGATCCTGCGCGGCCTGCGCGACGTCTACGAGCGGGCCCACGGCGTGCTGGTGGGCGACAGCGGCCTGCGTGCCGCCGCCGAACTCTCGGCACGCTACCTGGCCGGCCGCAAGCTGCCGGACAAGGCCATCGACGTGCTCGATACCGCCTGTGCCCGGCTCTCCCAGGCCCTGGATACCCCGCCGCGCCGGCTCAGCCACCTCAAGAGCGACCACGTGGCCACGCTGCGCGAGCGCGACCAGCTCGACCGCGAGACACAGCTCGGTCGCCTGCCGGACGCAGCCCTGCTGGTGGAGCTCGACGAGCGCCTGACGCGACTCGATGATGAACTGGCCACGCTGGAGGATGCCTGGCAGGCCCAGCGCGACTGCGTCGACGCCATCCTGTCGCTGCATACGCGGCTGCTCGACGACGAGACCGACGCCGCCGACCACGCCGGCCTGCGGGAGGCGCTCGTCGAACAGGAAACCCGCCTGACCGAGCTGCAGCAGGAGTTCTCGCTGGTCAATGCCAGCGTGGAGGAGGCGCAGATCGCCCAGGTCATCGGCGACTGGACCGGCGTGCCGGTGGAGCGCATGACCAGCGACGAGCTGACCCGCCTCACCGAGCTGCCCGGCTACCTGGGCCAGCTGGTGCAGGGCCAGGACGTGGCCATCGAGCGGGTTCACCGTCATCTGCTCACCGCCCGCGCCGACCTGCGGCGCCCCGGCCGTCCGCTGGGCGCCTTCCTGCTGGTCGGCCCCAGCGGCGTAGGCAAGACCGAAACCGTGGTGCAGATCGCCGAGCGGCTCTACGGCGGTCGCCAGTTCCTGACCACCATCAACATGTCCGAGTACCAGGAGAAGCACACCGTCTCGCGGCTGATCGGCTCGCCGCCGGGCTACGTGGGCTTCGGCGAGGGTGGCCTGCTGACCGAGGCGATTCGCCAGCGCCCCTACTCGGTGGTGCTGCTCGACGAGGTGGAGAAGGCCCACCCGGACGTGCTCAACCTCTTCTATCAGGCCTTCGACAAGGGCGAGCTGGCCGACGGCGAAGGGCGGCTGATCGACTGCAAGAACGTGGTGTTCTTCCTCACCTCCAACCTGGGCTATGAGGCCATCGTGGCCCATGCCGACGAACCCGCCGGGCTGGACGATGCGCTCTATCCGGTGCTGGCCGGTTTCTTCAAGCCGGCGCTGCTGGCGCGCATGGAGGTGGTGCCCTACTTCCCGCTGGGCGCCGAGACCCTGCGTGACATCGTGGCGGCCAAGCTCGACACCCTGGCCGAGCGAATCCGTTCGCGCCACCGCCAGGCCGACGTGGTTCTCGACCCGGCCCTGGCCGAGGCCATCTGCCTGCGGGCCACCCGCAGCGAAAATGGCGCGCGGATGCTCGAGTCGGTCATCGACGGTGAACTGCTGCCGCCGGTCTCCCGGGCGCTGCTCGACCGCCTGGCACGGCGCGAGCCGGTCACCCGCGTCGCCCTGGGCGTCGATGCCGACAGCGGCGCTTTTACCGCGGAGGTGGTGTAGGCGATGACGGCGAAGGCGATCGACATGCGCTGGCGCGGGGGTGACTTGCCGACGGGGCCCGGCCTCGACGGCATGGCCCGTGCGCTGGCGCTGGTCGAGAGCGCTTCGCCCGCCGAGCTGCGCGAGTGCGCAGGCGGCATCCTCCAGGCCAGCCACGGCCTGGCCTGGGTCAGCTGCCTCTACCTCGATGGCAGCGGCCGCTGGCTGGGCAGCGATGGCGACGACATTCGCTTCGACTGCGATGACTTCCGTCACCCCTACGCCCACGCCATCCGCCAAGGCAAGCCGCTGCGCCTCGGCCTGGCTGAGGCGCGCTCGCGGCTCGACCACCCGGCCTTCCAGGCCCAGGTGGCCGCGCTGTCGGGGGACGTGCACCTCGAAGTCCGCCCGCTGCGTGCCCGGGACGGTGAGAGGGAGTGGCTCGGCGCCATGGGGGTGGCCGGCAAGGCCGCCGTGCTGGAAGGACTCGGGGAGGACCCCGAATTCGCCGCCTTCGAATCGCTGCTGTGTCGGCTATGGGCCGGCTTGTCGCGCCACCAGGGTGATCGTCACCGGGAAGCACGGCTGCGCCAGTCCCTGGCGCAGCTCAACGACGGCGCCCGGCGCCAGGCCCTGGCCCAGCGCCTGGCGGAAGACCTGCTGGGTACCTCGCCCGCCATGCAGACGCTGCGCAGTCAGGTCATCCGCGCCGCCGAAACCGGCCTGGCCGTGCTGCTCCAGGGCGAGACCGGCACCGGCAAGGATCGCGTGGCTCGGGCGATCCACCAGTTTTCCGCCCGGGCCGAGGGGCCGTTCATGGCAATCAACTGTGCAGCCATTCCCGAATCGCTGCTCGAGTCGGAGCTGTTCGGCCACGCCAAGGGGGCCTTCTCCGGTGCCGACCAGGCCCGCGAAGGCCTGATCAGCCAGGCCGATGGCGGCACCCTGTTTCTCGACGAGATCGGCGACATGCCGCTGCCGCTGCAGGCAAAGCTGCTGCGGGTGCTGGAAAGTGGGCGCTACCGCCCGCTGGGGGCCAGCGAGGAGCGCCAGGCCGACCTGCGCCTGGTGGCGGCGACGCATCAGCCGCTGCAGGAGCGGATTCGGGATCAGCGCTTCCGTGCCGACCTCTACTACCGGCTGGGCCAGTTTCCGCTGAGCCTGCCGCCGCTGCGGGAGCGGCGTGAAGACATCGCCCAGCTTGCCGAAGCCTTCGCGGTCGACTTCTGCTCGCGGGAAGGGCGCGACGAACTCGGCATCACTCCGGCGGCCCTGCGACAGCTGCGTGAGCGTGATTACCCCGGCAACGTGCGGGAGCTGAAGAACCTGATCGACTATGCCTGCGCCATGACACGGCCGGGCGACGATATCGAACCCATGGCCCTCCCCGGGCTGACGGAAGCGGAAGATTCCGACCGGCAGGAGGGCACGGACGGCAGCGGCGGTCAGTCGGCCGAGAGCGCGAGCCAGGTCCACGACCTGCGCAGCGCCCTGCGCGACTACGAGGCGGAGCTGATCCGCCAGCGGCTGCTGCTGTTCGGCGGCAATCGCGCCCTGGCCGCCGAGAGTCTCGGCGTGCCCAAGCGGACCCTGGCACACAAGTGCCGACAGCTGGAATTGGATGCCAAATGAGAGAGAGCTTCATGATTCGCCCGGCGTTGTATCTGTGCCTGCGGCTGGGGCTGGCCGTGGCGCTGCTCCACAGCACTGCAGCACTGGGGGCTGCGGACCCCGATGCGCTGCTGGATAACGCTCGGGAGTGCGCGGCACTGGAGTCACGGCTGGACAGGCTGGGCTGCTACGACGCCCTGTTCCTGGCCGTCGAGTCCTCTTCGGCCAGTAGCGACGATCCCCGGCCGGCGCTATGGCATGCCATCAACGCCCAGGAGGCCGGGCGTAACGGCGATGAGATGGGCCTTCTGGTGAGCGAGGCCGGCGGTGATGTGCTGATGAGTGCGCCGGCGCTGGGCGCCATGCCGCCCCGGCCACAGCTGGTGATTGCCTGCGAGAAGTCGATCACCCGCTTTCAGTTGCATCTTCCAACGGCCCTGAATGAGCCGCGAACGGCGCTGCGTCTGAGGGCCGGTGGGCGGGAGCAGCAGCAGGAGTGGCGGGTTCTCAACGGCGGCTACGTGGTCAGCGGCGGCCGGGGGCTGCCGGCTATCGCCACCCTGCGCCAGCTGCTCGATGCCGAGGAGCTGGTACTGGGCAGCGAACTCGGCGTGCTGGATGGGCTTCGCTTCGACCTTTCGGGGCTGCGCCAGCACATTCAACCCCTGCGCGACGCCTGTCGCTGGTAAGGGAGGCTGGCATGCGAATCACCAGTGAAGCATACCTGACGCCCTTACTGGCTCCCCTGGAGCCCGAAGATGTGGGAGAGCCCCTCGACGAAAGCGGCGACTACACCTGGCTCGACGAGGAGATGATGAAGATCGGCTCGCTGCAGCACGGGGAGGTCGACTGGGAAGGTGCCGAGACCCGTGCGGTTCGGCTGCTGAGCACCACGGGCAAGGATCTCAAGGTGCTCGGCCACCTGCTGCACTGCCTGCAGCGTGGCGGCGACGGCGTTCGCTTCGCCCTGTCGCTGCACCTGCTGGCTGGCAGCCTGGAGCAGTGGTGGGACAAGGCTTACCCCTACCGGGGACCGAGGGGGGCGAAGCTGCGGCCGAGGCTGTTCGCCCAGTTCACCCAGCGGGCCGCCAAGCTGGCCGAAACCCTCGATTTCAGCAATGCGGAAGACGAGCATCAGGCCTGCCAGGCCGCCCTCGATGCCCTGCTGGCCGTGGCGCGGGACCGGGAGCTGCCGGATGACGCCCTGGTGGAGCTGCGCCGCCAGCTGCAGCAGGCGCAGCCTCGCCAGGGCGCGTCACAGGTCAGTGCCAGCCCTGGCGGTGGTTCCACGGCTGCGTCGACTGGCAACGGCGGTAACGGTGGTTCGGCCCCGGCGGCGAAGATGCCGGAGATGCGCCTAGAAGCCGGCAATGAGCGGGTCAATCGCCAGGCGCTGTTGAAGATGGCGGACTTCCTCAACGAACAGTCGCCGGGGGAGGCGCTGATCTATCGGCTTCGCCGCCATGCGGTCTGGGGGGGCATTCAGGCGCTGCCGGCCTCCCGCGACGGCGGGCGCACCGAGCTGGCGCCGGTGGCCGCCGACCGCGCCGCGGACTATCGCGAGGCGCTCTCCCGCGGCGGCGACAACGCCCTGTGGCAGCGCATCGAGAACAGCCTGGCGGTCAGCCCCTACTGGCTGGAGGGGCATCGCATGAGCGCCACCCTGGCCGAGCGGCTGGGCCATTCGCGCTGCGGCGAGGCGATCCGCGACGAGGCGGCGCGCTTCGTCGCGCGCCTGCCCGGCCTGGAAGCACTGAGCTTCAACGACGGCACCCCCTTCGTCGATGAAGAGACGCTGCGCTGGCTGCAGAGCGTGCCCGGCGGTGGGGGGGCACCTGCCCAGGGCGATGGCAGCGGCGACCCCTGGCAGGCCGGGCTGGAGCAGGCCCGGGAGTGCCTGGCTGCGGAGGGGCTGGAAGCGGCCCTGACGATTCTCGACCAGGGCCTGGCCCAGGCGCACTCCCCGCGCGAGACCGCCTACTGGCGGCTGGCCAGCGCCGACCTGCTGCGCGAGGCCGGCCTGGCATCGCTGGCCGCCCACCACTATCGGGCGGTGCAACAGTCGGTGGCGGGGATCGGCCTGGATGCGTGGGAGCCGGGCCTGCTCAAGCGGCTGGAGGCATCCCCATGACTATCACCCTGATCACCACCATGCTCCTGCAGACCGAAACGAATGGCATCCGGCCAATGAGCAACGACGACACACGACATAACATCACCGACAGGGACGAGGGCCAAGGCTCATGTGGAAAGGTTTGAAGTCAGGGCTGAGCCGCTGGGTACCCGGCGCCTCACGCGCCCAAAGCAATCTCAATCGTGCCAAGGGGCATGGCAACAAGGCTCGGGGTATCGGCAAGAAGGCGAGCAAGCTGACCACGGTGCTGTGGTGCCTGGTGCTGGCGGCGCTGGTTGTGGCGATCTGGTGGCTCGGGCCGATGTGGGAGGTGCGTGGCAGCTACCCACTGGGCCCCTGGCTCAATCGCCTGCTGGCCACGCTGGCGCTGGCCACCCTGGTGGCGCTGGTGTGGGGCATCCGCCTGGCCCGGCGGCTGCGAGAGATGGACGAGGAGCGCCGCCATGCCGAGAGCCTACAATCCGATCCTGCCCAACTGCAGGTCGAACAACAGGAAGAGACACTCAACGCCACTCTGGGTGAGCTGGTCGATAACCTGGGTGCCGGCCCGGGGGCGCGCTACAAGCTGCCCTGGTATCTCGTCATGGGGGTCGAGAATGCCGGCAAGACCAGCCTGATCAACCGTTCCGGCCAGAACTTCGCGCTCACCCATGTGATGAAGGCCTCCGGCCAGGGCAAGAAGGGGCAGTTCGGCTTCGACTGGTGGATCGGCGACAAGGCCGTGCTGATCGACCCGGACGGCGAGCTGCTGACCCAGGGTGCCATGGAGGGCGGTGAACCCCAGGAGCTGGAGAGCCGTCTGTGGGATCACTTCACCGGCTGGCTGGAGCACAACCGCTCCCAGCGTCCCCTCGATGGTGTCGTGCTGGTGCTCGACCTGGCCCGACTGAGCGACGCCAAGGTGGCGGTGCGCAAGGCCTATGCCTCGCTGCTGCGCGCCCGCCTGCGCGAACTGATGGAGCGCCACGGCGCCCGGTTGCCGGTTTATGTGACCTTCAGCAAGATGGACTTGCTCCACGGCTTCGACGACTTCTTCCGCCACTACTCCCGGGCGGCGCGTCGTGCGCCGCTGGGCTTCACCTTCAGCGCCGACAGCATTGAAAAGCCCGGCCAGTGGGAGGCGGAGTTCGCCGGCGCCTACGACGAGATGCTCGACCGGCTCAACCGCTGCCTGCCCTCGCTGCTCGCCGAATGCCGCGACCGGGAAGAGCGTGAGTCGGTTTTCCGCTTCGTGCGCCAGCTTGCCGGCCTGCGTGACGTGCTACTCAGCTTCCTCTGCGAGGCGCTTTCCAGCGACCGCTTCTCCACCGCCGCCATGGTCCGGGGCACCTATTTCACCTCGGTCTATCAGCAGGGGGTACCCGAAGACCCCTTCGTCGATGCCGCCGCCCGCCGCTACGGCATGGCCGACAGCATCCAGCCGGCCCACCGGGCGGCCCGCAGTGCGCTCTACTTCACCGAGGAGCTGTTTGACAAGGTGATCTACCCCGAGGCGGGGCTAGCCGGCGACAACGCCCGGGCCGCGCGCCGTCGGCGTCGTGCACGTCGTACCAGCGTCGTTGCCTGCCTGCTGGGGGCCGCCGTCCTGGTCGGCGGCTGGAGCCACTTCTACCAGAAGAACAGTACCGCCCTGGCCGCCGTGGAGGAGAAGGCCCAGGAGTTCCTGGCCTCCAAGCCCGATGAGCTGCAGGGCGACGACCCCACCGGCTATGCCTTCCTCGAGCCGCTGGATCGGCTGCGTGGCGCCACCCTGGCCTTCGGCGACTACCGCGACAAGATGCCGTGGCTGGCCGACATGGGGCTCTATCAGGGCCAGTCGGTGGGCCGCGAGGTGGAAAACGCCTACCTGGCAATGCTCTCCTATCATTTCCTGCCCTCGCTGATGGTAGGCATCATGGATGACATGAACCGTGCCGAGGAGGGCAGCAATGAGAAGCTGGCGCTGCTGCGCGTGTTGCGCATGATGTCGGATGCCAGCGGTCGCCAGCCCGAGCGTGTCCATGACTTCATGGCCCGGCGCTGGCAGCGTGAATTCGCCCAGCGCGGCAGCGTTCAGGAGCGCTTGCTCGATCATCTCGACTTCGCCATGGCCCACACCGACCTGGAAGGCCGTGTGGCCGCCGGCGACCGCCATGCCGAACTGGCCATGACGCCGCTTCGCGGCAGCCTGCAGGCCGCCCAGGAGGAGCTCTCGCGCCAGCCCATGGACGAGCGGGTCTATGCCACCCTCAAGGCGGGCAGTGATCGCCGCAGCGGGGCGTCACTGGACCTGCGTCAGGGCGTGGGGCCCGCCTTCAGCGCCGTATTCATGGCTCGCGACGATGAGGACGAGAGGCTGCGCCTGCCTACCCTGGTGACCCGCGATGGCTTCGAGGGCTACTTCCTCAAGGAAATCGAGCAGGCCACCGAGCTGGCGCTGATCGACCTCTGGGTGCTGGGCCGGCGTGACGACATCAGCTTCAGCGAGGCCGACCAGCGTCAGCTGCGCGACGCTCTTCACGAGCGCTATGTCAGCGACTACCACGTGACCTGGCGGCAGGTACTGGATGACGTCTTCCTGGTGCCGATCCCCGATATCGACCAGGCCGTCGTGGTGGCGGATACCCTGCTGGGCGCCAGCCGGCCGCTGGACCGCCTGCTGGGCGAGGTCGCCAACCACACCCGCCTCTATCCCGAGCTGCCGGTCGATGACGAAGCGGCCCGCCAGGCGCTGGAGCGTTCGCCCCGTTATCGCCTGGCCGGTGACATCGAGCGTAACTTCAGCGAACTCAATGGGCTGCTGGATGCGCGAGGCGACAACCCGTCGGATATCGCCGAGATCAAGACCGCCATTGCCGAGCTCCGCGACTACCTGCGCCATGTGCAGGGCGCCAGCGACCCGGGGCGTGCCGCCTTCGTCAGCGCTCGTGATCGTCTGGCACTGCGAGGTGGCGACCCTATCCACAACCTGAAGCGTATCGCCGAGAACACCCCGGCGCCGGTGGACCGCATGCTCGAGAGCCTGGCCGACCAGAGCTGGCAGCTGCTGATGGCCAGCGCCATCCGCCATCTGGAGCACCAGTGGCTTGACGATGTCGTCACGCCCTACCAGAACCGTCTGGCCGGGCGCTACCCGCTGGTGGCGAGTGCCTCGCGGGACGTGGCCCTGACCGACTTCGAGGTCTTCTTCGGCCCGGGCGGCACCCTCGACAGCTTCTATCAGGACAACCTGCGGCCCTTCATCGAGGAAGCCCCGGAACAGCTGCTCGACGCCGCCGGCAACTCACTGCTGCGTGACAGCGTGTTCACGGCGTTCCAGCGTGCCGAGCAGATTCGCGAGGCCTATTTCGGCCGCGATGGCGCGCTCGACGTGGAGTTTTCCCTCGAACCGATTAGCCTCAGCCCCGACAAGCGGCGCGGCGTGATCAGCGTCGACGGCCAGCTGATCGAATTCGCCCACAGCGCCAGTCACCGCGTCTCGATGATCTGGCCCAACACCCTGCGGGGCGGCACCGAAAGCCGAGTCACCCTGGTGCCGAGTCAGGTCAACCGCTCGCCACGCAGCATGACCCGCGACGGCGCCTGGGCCTGGTTCCGATTGCTCGACGAAGCCGAAATCACCAGCGCCGGTGAGCGTGACCTAGAGGTGCGTTTCAGCGTCGATGGCGGCACCATCCGCTATCGCCTCAGCGCCAACGGGGCACGCAACCCCTTCACCCGCCCGCTGGCCGCCGGCTTCCAGCTGCCCACTGCACTCTATGCCGAGGGAGGCCTGAATGCTGACGATGTTTAAGCGGCTGTTTTCCGGAGGACGCGAGGGGGCCAAGGCCGACCCCGCGTCATCGGACAGCGCCATGGCCGGGCTGGAACCGGCCCAGGTAGAGGACATCGAACGCTTTCTGGAAGCGGCACGCCGCGCCGATGCCCAGGGGCACTCCCCCTGGGTGCTGCGCGACGAGGCCCGCCTGGAAACCCTGCGGCGCGCGCTGGAATTCACTGCCCACCGGGGGCTGTGGCTGCAGCGCGACGGCAGCCACGTCGCCCGCTGGCAGGGTCGGCTGCTCAAGCTTCGTCACGGCGAAGGCCCCACCCTTGGCATGCTGTTGGCCTGCCGAGCGGATGACGAAGCCGCCTGGCAGCTGCGCTTCTTTTATGTTGACCCAGAGTGGCAGGGTAGCGGCCACGGTGCCCGCCTGCTGCGGGCGGCACGCGACAGCCTGAACGGCGTGCCATTGCACGTTCGGCTGCCCCTGGCTTGTCAGGCAGCCGTGTGCAGCCTTGAGAAGGCCGGCTTCAAGCGAATGCACGTCAACGCCTTCGAAGTGGCTAGCTTCGAAGCCCCCGCCGAGTGGGATTAGACGTAGCCGTATAACGAGGAGAACGAAGATGGGACGCAAATTCGTACTGGTGGGAGACATCGGCACCGACCACCACGGCTATCCGCCGACGCCGGTCATTGCCGGCAGTGCCACGGTGATCATGGATGGCAAGCCGATGGCACGTATTACCGATCCCCTGGCACCCCATGCCAGGCCTGGCGGCGCGCCCCATGCGCGTGCCATTGCCGAAGGCTCCGGCACCATCCTGATAGAAGGCAAGCCGGCGGCGCTCACCGGTCATTCCGTCAATTGTGGCGGCGTGGTGATCGGCTCCGCCAGCGGGGAGGGCAGCTGACATGGCCGACCAGACAGGACTCCAATTCACCCTCGAACTTGCCGGGGCCGGTGCCGCCGATCTGGCCGTGGTCGACTTCTCCCTGGAGGAAGCACTCTCCGAGCCCTTTACCCTCACGGTGCGTTTTGCCAGTCGTGACGGTAACCTCAGTGCCTCCGAGCTGCTCGACCGCCCCGTTACCCTGACCATCTGGCAGGATGGCGAGGTCCTGCGCAGGATCAACGCCATCGTCACCGAGTTCGGCTGCGGCGACCGCGGCCACCGGCGTACCCGGTACTCCCTCGTTGCCCGCCCGGCGCTATGGCGCCTTGACCTGCGCCAGAACTCGCGCATCTTTCAGGACGTCTCGCCGCTCACCATCATCAACACCCTGTGCGACGAGCGCGGTCTCACCGACGTGGCCTTCGCCACCATGCGCGAGCCCGAGGATCGTGAATTCTGCACCCAGTATCGGGAAAAAGACCTCGACTTCATCGGACGCCTGGCCGCCGAAGAGGGCCTGTTCTACTTCCACGAGTTCGACGACGGCCATCGCCTGGTGTTCGCCGACGCCCCCCAGGTGCTGCCCCACCTGGGGGAGCGCACCTATCACGGCCGGGCCGGCGGCACACCACCCCAGCGCCATGTGCGCAAGCTCGAACAGCTGTCCCGTGTGGCCCCGGCCTCGGTGATGCTCAAGGACTACTCCTTCAAGCGACCCGCCTATGACCAACGGCACGATCACCTGGCCGAAGGCCTGGAAGAACACGCCCAGCGGGACGACTACGAACACTACGACTACCCCGGCCGCTACAAGGCCGCCGCCTCCGGCGAGGCCTTCACCCGCATTCGCCTGGAGCACCTGCGCAATGACGCACTGACCTGCGTCGCCGAAAGTGATTTACCGGAGCTGGCCCCCGGCACCCGCTTCACCCTCACCGACCACGACCTCGGTGATCTCAACCGCGACTGGCAGGTGGTGAGGGTCGAGCACGTCGGCAGCCAGCCCCAGGCACTGGAAGAGGATGGCGTCATGCAGGCTGATAGTGCCGGCATGACGCGCTACCACAACGCCCTGTTACTGACCCCGGCCGACCGTCCCTGGCGTCCTGCACCCAACGCCAAGCCCCGGGTCGACGGCCCCCAGGTGGCCTTCGTGGTCGGCCCCGAGGGCGAGGAGATCTATTGCGACGAGCACGGCCGGGTCAAGGTGCAGTTCCCCTGGGACCGCTACGCCGAGCCGGATGAAACCGCCAGCGCCTGGGTGCGCGTCAGCCAGGACTGGGCCGGCGGCGGCTACGGCAGCATCGCCATCCCGCGGATCGGCCATGAAGTGATCGTGTCGTATCTGGAAGGCGATCCGGATCAGCCGCTGATCACCGGGCGCACCTACCACGCCGTCAACACGCCGCCGTATCCGCTGCCAGAACACAAGACCCGCACTGTGATCCGCACCCAGAGCCACCAGGCGGAAGGCTTCAACGAACTGCGCTTCGAGGACGAAGCCGACAAGGAACAGATCTGGCTGCACGCCCAGAAGGACCTCGAGCTGCTCACTCTCCATGATCGCACCGAGGAGATCGGCAACGACAGCTTCCTCACCGTACACCACGACCGCCTCACGGAGATCCATGGCGACGACCACCTGACGGTGCATGGAAGCCGCCACACCCAGGTCGACGGCGACGACCACCTCAGCGTCGATGCCAGCCGCCACGAGAAGTATGGCCGTGCCCAACTGGTCGAGGCCGGCCAGGAGATCCACCACCAGGCGGGCACGAAGGTCGTGATCGACGCCGGCGCCGAGATCACCCTCAAGGCCAGCGGCAGCTTCGTCAAGCTCGATGCCGGTGGCGTGACCATCGTCGGCGCCCAGGTCAAGATCAACTCCGGCGGCAGCCCGGGACGCGGTAGCGGCCAGGCCATCGTCCTGCCGCGCCTGCCCGGTATCGCCACCCCGGAAGCGAGCGAGGACGTTACCCTCGCACCCCACCAGACCCCATTGCTGGAGAGCGAGATCGTCGCCGCCACGCCGCTGGACCTCAGCGACCCCGTCATTCTCGACGGCCTGGCCAACCGCTGCAGTGCCTGTGAGCCCGCCGTGGGCAGCCCGGTCAACCCACTGCTGGGGGCCAAGCTGCTGCCCGCCGAGACTGACTTCGCCCTGCCGGCGCCGCGCCCCTTCGTCTTCAGCCGCGGCTACCTCTCCTGCAACGCCCGCATCGGCGTGCTGGGCCAGGGCTGGTCGGTACCCGGCGACAGCCTCGCGATCACCCTCAGCGATGACGCCTGTATCATCCACGACGCCCAGGGCCGCGACATCACCTTCGGCCCCCTGGCCCCGGGCCAGTCGCGCCACTCGCCCACCGAGCAGCTCTGGCTGCGCCGCGGCGGCAGTGCTTCGACCAGTGAAGGCGCCGAGTCCACCCCCGGCAGCACCGGCACGGACAGCTCTCGCTGGTACGCCCTGCCCGAAGCGACTCTGGCAGATGACAGCATCGTCGCCCTGCACGATGGCACCCACTACTACCTCTTCACCGCGGGCCGTGACAACAACGCCGTGTCCGGCCCCTGGCCCCTGTTCCAGGAACGCGACCGCAACGGCTACGCCACCACCTACACCCGTGAAGGCGACCGCCTGACGGAGGTCGAAGACAGTGCCGGGCGGCGCTACCGCTTCGACTACGAAGCGCTGCTACCCGCAAGCGAGGCGGACCGCGGCCAGCGCCTGTCCGGCGTGCGCCTGGTCCGCGAGGCCGACGGCAGCCCCCAGGACGACTGGCTGGTGCGCTACTCCTACAGCCCCGCCGGTGACCTCATCGCCGTGCGCCACCGCCACGGCGAAGTGGCGCGCGAGTTCGAGTGGCAAGACCACATGCTGACGGTCCACCGCGTGCCCGGCGGCCTGGAAGCCCACTACACCTGGGACCGCCACGCCCCCGACGGCCGCGTGGTGGGCCAGCAGGAAGCCGGCGGCCTGGCACGCTCCTACGCCTACCATGTGGATCACACCCAGGTCACCGACAGCCTCGGTCGCGAGGAACGTTACCACTTCGTTGGCGCCGGCCCCGGCCAACGCTGGACGGCCCACACCCGCGCCGACGGCTCGGTGATCGAGTACCGCTACGACGCCGCCGGGCGTAAAGTCGCCACCATTGATCCGCTAGGCCGTGAAACATTGATCGAACGCGACGACCACGGCCAGGTGATCGCCCAGACCGCTCCGGACGGCACCCGCTGGGCCATCGAGCGGGATGCCCTGGGCCAGCCCACCCGCATTGAAGGCCCCGACAATCAGCGCTGGCAGATTAAGCGCAATGACC